>NZ_DIAC01000125.1:5219-6747 GCF_002414625.1 Methylophaga sp. UBA5088
CTGACCTCTGATAAACAAATTGGTGAAGATGTAAACAATCTGTTTATTCAGCTCACCAGCCTCGGTAAAATTCCGCAAATGCATAAACTGCTGCATGCCCCCTTTACCTTGCATGAAGGCTTACTGGCCAAAATTGAAAAAGAAATCGAATCTGCCAAGGCTGGCAAACCGGCCAGAATCATTGTAAAAGTCAACGCGGTTGTTGAGCAGGAAATGATTCAGGCGTTCTACCGTGCATCAATGGCTGGGGTAAGCTTCGATTTAAGCGTCCGTGGTATCTGCTGTCTCAAACCTGGTGTTGAAGGCTTGTCTGACAATATTCAGGTCAGAAGTATTATCGGACGTTTCCTGGAGCATACGCGGGTTTTCTACTTTGAAAATCAAGGTTCACCTGAAATCTGGGCTGGCAGCGCCGATTTAATGAAACGAAACTTATTACGTCGTGTGGAAACCTGCTTCCCGATTGAATCTAAGAAATTACGTAATCGCATTTTGGACGACTTGGAAATCTATCTTTCAGATAATTCACAGGCGTGGATTTTAAATGCTGATGGCCGTTACCATCGTGTTGAAAAAGAAGATGACGCTCCATCAATTTCTGCGCAAACGACCTTATTAGAGCAAATGGCCAAGTCGTTCTAATCTCGTTATGGAAACTATTGCTTTTTTCAATCTGAAAGGCGGCGTCGGTAAAACGACGTCCGCCGTCAATATCGCCTGGCATGCCGCTAATGAAGGTATCCCCACACTGATATGGGACTTAGATCCACAAGGCGCATCCAGCTGGCTGTTGAATACCGATGCTCAATCGGAAACAAAACCCAAAAAATTACTCTCGGGCAAAACGCCTATCGGTGATTTGGTCAGAACTACCGAGTTTGACCACTTGGATATCATTCCCGCTGACTTTTCTTTCCGTCACTTGGATAAACAATTGAGCGAACAAAGTGATCAGGGTAAAAAGAACCTGATTGCCAAACTGGTAGAACCGTTCAGTGAAAATTATGCGTTGATGATTTTGGACTGTCCGCCTAGTTTTTCCCTACTGACAGAACAGATTTTTGCTACAGCTGATTCCTTATATCTACCGTTGATTCCGACGCATCTGTCGTTAAGAACATTTGAGCAAACCCGTGACTTCTTTAAAGAACATAAATTAAAGCCTAAACGTCTACATGCTTTTTTTAATATGGTGGACAGACGTAGAAGCATGCATCGCGTGATGCTTGCCCATCCACCTAAGATGCTGAAAAATGGATTAAAAACAGCGATCCCCTACGCTGCTGTGGTAGAAAGAATGGGGGATCACCGTCAACCATTACCGGCGTTTGATAAACAATCAAACGTCAGTCAGGCTTATGCTGAATTATGGCAAGAAATCAAACACACCTTGTCTGAATTCTAAAATCATACGGCAGGTTTGATTCGCCAGCATCGATGAATCTTTTTATTTCGCTCAAAATCACGCGGTATGGTCGTTACGCTGATATCGTTGATCGTCATTTGAATCAAAGCATCAGTATCTAAT
>NZ_DIAC01000125.1:6873-8082 GCF_002414625.1 Methylophaga sp. UBA5088
AGTCGAAAATATCAATTCGCCGTCTGCTGTTAATAATGCCGCTGCTTGTTTGATAAGCGCGACATGATCACGTTGAATATCAAATACGCCTTCCATCCGACTTGAGTTAGAAAACGTCGGTGGATCCAGAAAAATCAGGCCATAACGTTTGTCATCTTCTATCGCTTGTTGCAACCACTCAATACAGTTCGCACGAACATATTGATGTTGTCCACCGACGAAACCATTTAAATTCATATTATCTTCTGCCCAAGACAAATAGGTATTGGACATATCGACACTGGTCGTTGATTTTGCTTGACCTGCAGCCGCATAAACACTGGCTGAACCGGTATATGAGAACAGGTTGAGAAAGTCTTTGTCTTTGGCTAAGTCTCTCACAAGTTGTCTGGTATCACGGTGGTCCAAAAACAAGCCTGTATCTAAATAATCGGTTAGGTTGACCCAAAAACGCAGTCCATTTTCACGCACTTCTATGCGTTGATTTTTGGCTGCTTGAGCTTCGTACTGCTCTTTACCACGTTGTTTCTTCCTGACTTTCAGTGCCACCTGAGTAACAGGGACTTCTAATACTTCAGGAATGATCTGCATGGCTTCCTGTAGTCGCTCTATCGCTTTCTCAGGATCGATTTGTTTTGGGGGAGCATATTCCTGAACATGGATATGTTCGTCATAAAGATCAATCGCCAAAGCATAATCAGGCAAGTCAGCATCATAAACACGATAGCAACTGATATCTGATTTACGCGCCCATTTGGCCAGATGCTTTTTGTTTTTCTTTAAGCGATTAGCAAACATCGTTCCCTGCTCTGTCATCTCAACAGGTGCATGTTCTTTATCATCGAACTCTTCGTCCACAAATTGTGTAGGTGTTGAGCTTAACTCATTAAAACGAACAGGTCGTGGCGCACGGTAAAACAGGACATCACAGGCAATTGGCCCATTATCAAACGGCACACTGTCGAAAAGTGTTAAGCCAGTAAATTTACCTAATTGTGCATTATCGGTAATCAGTGCCGTTCTCCAGCCTGAAAACGATTCATTAATAATATTTCCCAGGCTTTCGTACAGATAATGTAATTCATCAGCACGACCGATTCGTTCACCATAGGGAGGGTTACACACAAACAAGCCTGCTTTAGGTAAATCTGCAGCCAGTTTCGGCCATTCAGTTAAATCGCGCTGATTAACCTGAATACGGTCATCTAA
>NZ_DIAC01000125.1:8284-8689 GCF_002414625.1 Methylophaga sp. UBA5088
CTCCGCCGACAATAACTGGACATCTGGCCAGGCCAGACTGTCTTCTTCGCTCGGCATCGGCTTTGAGTTGTTTCCAACTATCTTTGTCGTGTTGTTTCCAGGCGGTAAACCCGTAATAGTCACGCAAAATACCGGGAGCGATGTCGGCAGCTATCATGGCAGCTTCTATCAAAAAAGTGCCAGAGCCACACATCGGATCAATCAATGCCCAACCCTGCCTGGCTAATTTTTGCCACTCCGCACTGAGCAGAATAGCGGCAGCTAAATGCTCTTTTAATGGTGCAGTCGTATTGCTGACTCGATAACCACGCTTATGCAGGCTGTCACCGGATAAATCGATACTCACAGTGGCTTGATTGTGTTTGAGGTAGACATTAATTCGCACATCCGGCTGGTATAAGTCTA
>NZ_DIAC01000125.1:8819-11570 GCF_002414625.1 Methylophaga sp. UBA5088
ATCCGGCTGGTATAAGTCTACCGAAGGTCGCAGACCAAACAGTGTACGAAAGCGATCGACAATCGCATCTTTCACGCGCTGTGCACCGTATTGGCTGTGTTTTATTTTTGACCGGAAACTATTGAAATCAACAGCAATGGTGCTATCAAGTTCGTGAATATGTTCTTCCCAGGGAAGTGCATTCACCCCTTCGTATAACTGCTCTGGTGTCTCAGCATGCAAATGGGCAATAGGTAATAATACCCTGATGGCTACACGAGACCATAAACAGACCATGTAAGCGTCAGCCAACGTGCCGGTGAAACGGATATTTCCCTGATCTTGCTTGGTATTTTTGATACCTAATTGTTTTAGTTCATCCGCAAGCAGTGGCAACATACCTCTTGCTGCTGTTACCGTAAACTTGTGTTGTTTAGCCATATTGCCTTCCTGATATAATCAGATCATTTTAATACAGGTGAGCACACTAATGGCAGTTACTGACAAACAAAGACGTTATCTAAAAGGGCTTGCCCACACATTAAAACCGGTTGTTATGATTGGTAACAGTGGTTTAACAGAATCTGTTCTTGCTGAAATCGATAATGCACTGGAACACCACGAGCTCATAAAGGTCCGAGTTAGTGGGCAAGAACGCGCAGATAGAAAAGCCATGTTAGACAAAATTGCAGAAGAAAGTGGCGCAGATTTAGTTCAAGTGATCGGACATATTGGCGGTTTTTATCGCCCATCAAAAAAAGCTTTAATTCAACTACCAAGGTGATTGTATGATTCAAAAACCCGCTGACACAGCTCAACCCATCGAAAAAGTCATGGCAGAACGCTGGAGTGGTCGTGCATATGACCCTACCGTTATGGTGTCCCAAGAAGAAATCACTGCACTTTGTGAAGCTGCACGCTGGGCCCCTTCATGTTTTGGGGATGAGCCATGGCGTTATCTGGTTTGCGATAAAAATACTGACCGCACTGCATGGGAAAAACTGTTATCAGCCTTGGCCCCCGGCAATCAGGAATGGGCAAAGAACGCCCCAGTGTTAATTTTAACGGCTTCAGTCCCTCTCTTCAGCCAAAATGATAAACCCAACCGTTGGTCAGGGTATGACACGGGTGCTGCCAGCATCAGCCTTTGCTTGCAAGCAACATCTATGGGGTTAATGAGCCATCAAATGGGCGGCTTTGACGATAAAAAAATCCGTGAGGCATTTGCCATTTCCGATGATATTCATATGTGGTCAGTGATCGCCATTGGTCATCAGGCGGTACTGGACAATTTGACCGAGGAACAATTAGAAAGAGAACTTTCTCCTCGTCAACGTCGTCCTTTAGAACAAGCATTTTTCATGAATAAGTGGTCATAAAAAAATAACCTTATTAGGAGAGAGAAAATGAAAAAAATGCTGATTGTGCTCGGTTTATCCATGATAGCTACCACGGCTTCTGCTTATGAAAAAGTCTATCTGGATAGGTTACTTAAATCCTTACAATGTAATTATTGTAATCTGAGCGAAGCCGATCTAAACGGCCATGAATTAAATGGTGCTGATATGAGTGAAGCTAATCTCAAGGGAATCAATTTAAGCAACGCTAAACTACATGGTGTTTGGTTCACACATTCCAGAATGCAGGGTGCGATTCTCGAAGGTGCGACCGTTACCAATGCACTGATGGATTATGCTGAATTGAATGGTGCAAACCTAAGAAAGGCCAATCTTTCTGGTGCTCAGCTCATTTTCGCGGATCTCACTGATGCGGATTTAACCGGTGCAAACCTTGAAGGCGCAAAATTACGTGGTGTGATGTACTGCAACACTACGATGCCAGATGGTGAAGTCAACAATAGCGGATGCCCATAACCGCACAACAGTATGAACGTTCAAGCAGCCTGATTCAGGCTGCTTTTTTTATGTAGGATGCGGAGGAATTCGCTAGTGTCGCCAATCAGATATCTATTATTAGCTATTTTGTTAACACCACTAGTTACGCATGCAGCCCGAAGTAAAATTGAATTGATTAACGGTGATACGCTTACCGCTGATGTCGTCGCTGAAACAGACGACACATTAAAACTTAATCACCCCTTGCTTGGTGTGATGGTTATCCCGAGAGCACGTATAAAAAGCCTTGTCTCCTCAACAGATACAACGCCTACACCGCCGCCACCAGAAAAAAAACCAGAAGTGAAACATGTAGAGGCTGACAGAGGTTTGTTCGGAACCGGGCTTTACACCAACTGGAAACGTCGGCTTGACCTTGGCTTTGGTGGTACTGCCGGTAAGTCCAGCACAAACCAACTGAACGTTGGATTTAATGCCGATTATGAATCAAAACAAATGCGGACTGCGCATAAAACCGCGTTCTTCCGAGCCGAATCTGATCATGAATTATCTTCACAAAGTTTTTTTACTTCAATGAACCGAGACTGGTTAAGACCCAACTCTCTCTGGTTTCAGTTTGCTGGTGGACGTTTTGATCTGGATGAATTCAAAGACTGGGATTACCGTGCTAATGCCAGTTCTGGATTTGGTTATGAGTTTGTGAATACAGATTCTTGGTTATTCGTGGGGAGAAGCGGTCTCGGTTTTAATAGAACCTTTGGCGGTGAGCAGCAGGACTTTACACCAGAGGGAATGTTAGGAATTGAAACCAAGTGGAGTATGAATCAATATCAGCATGTAGAGTTTTCTAATACGTACTACCCCAGCCTCAATGACCGCGATTACCGTAATCTCACCTCTTTCGACTGGATTCTGG
>NZ_DIAC01000125.1:11672-21655 GCF_002414625.1 Methylophaga sp. UBA5088
TTTCGACTGGATTCTGGACTTAAATAGCTTCGTGGGTGTAGCACTCAAGCTTGGTATTACCAACGAATATGACTCCACCGTACATGATGATACTGACCCCAATGATTTTAAATATACTGTCTCGTTAGCCTGGAAGCTGTAGAATACCTGCTTTTTGCTGTAAACATACTGTGAATAACGCTGAGCAAAACTTAACGCAACTTATCCAGTCCTCCATGCTATCTGATCGTTACCGTCTTCAACGTCAGTGGCAGCAATTACGTAAAAATAAGGCAGATGCTGAAAAAATCAGCGCCTTCACTCAGCGTGTGTTGCGATCCGTTGAGCGTGCGCAACAGCGCTTGAACCAGATACCCAAACCGGATTTCAGTGCTGACTTACCCGTTATCGAACGTCGACATGAAGTCGCCAAAGCCATTGAAGAAAATCAGGTCATTATTCTTTGTGGTGAGACCGGCTCAGGTAAAACTACTCAGTTACCCAAAATTTGCCTGGATTTAGGCCGTGGTGTAACTGGCATGATAGGCCATACTCAGCCACGCCGAATCGCGGCCAGAACGGTAGCGACACGTATTGCCGAAGAGTTAGGTTCAGAAATTGGGCAAACCGTGGGTTACAAAGTCCGTTTTCATGATCAAGTGAATGCTGAAAACAGTTATATCAAACTGATGACAGATGGTATTTTACTGGCTGAGACACAAAATGATCGCTTCCTGAATCAATACGATACCCTGATTATCGATGAGGCCCATGAACGCAGTCTCAATATTGATTTTTTACTCGGTTATATCAAACAGCTGTTACCCAAACGCCCTGATTTAAAAGTCATTATTACTTCGGCAACAATCGATACCGAACGCTTTTCCAAACATTTTGAGCATGCCCCGGTGATTGAAGTCAGTGGTCGTACCTACCCAGTAGAAATTCGCTACCGCCCTCTCCTCACAACCGATGAAGACTCACCCGATTATGATATGGTCTCAGGTATCGTGGCAGCAGTTGATGAGCTGTGTCGAGAAGGGCCCGGAGATGTATTGATATTCTTGGCCGGCGAGCGTGATATTCGTGATGTATCAGAAGCTTTACGCAAACATCATCCGCCACAAACTGAAATTTTACCTTTATTCGCCAGACAATCTGCTGCTGAACAAAACCGGGTGTTTAAGACCGGTGGGCAACGACGAATTATCTTATCTACTAATGTTGCTGAAACCTCATTAACGGTGCCAGGCATTCGCTACGTTGTTGACCCAGGAAATGCACGTATCAGTCGTTACAGTGTTCGCAATAAAGTACAACGTCTCCCGATAGAAAAAATTTCCCAATCCAGTGCGAATCAACGATCAGGGCGTTGTGGCCGTGTAGCCGCTGGCGTGTGTATACGGTTGTACGACGAAGAGGATTTTAATAACCGCCCGGCATTTACTGATCCAGAAGTTCTACGCACTAATCTGGCATCAGTCATTCTACAAATGTCAGCGTTGAAACTGGGTAATCCAGCTAAGTTTCCTTTTATTAATCCGCCGCCACAAAAAATGATCAACGACGGTTATCGGCTTTTAGATGAATTGGGTGCCGTCGATAAACAACGTCGTATTACTGACATTGGCAGACAGTTATCCAAGCTGCCCATCGATCCTAAAATAGCCCGGATGTTGCTTGCAGGTGCAGAACAAAACAGTCTGACTGAAGTGCTCATTATTGCCAGTGCTTTGAGTATTCAGGATCCACGTGAAAGACCGATGGACAAGCAGCAGGCGGCGGATGAGGCCCATTCTAAATATAAGGACGAACGTTCTGATTTTATTGCTTTTATTAAACTCTGGAATCATTATCACGATAAGAAAAAACACCTTAGTCAGAATAAACTAAGAAAGTATTGTAAAGAGCAATTTCTCTCCTTCTTACGCCTTCGTGAATGGCATGACATCCATCAACAACTGCATGTGCAACTGGCTGAACTGGGCTTAAAATTCAATCAACAAGAGGCCAGTTATGACAGTATTCATCGCGCACTGCTCGCTGGTTTACTGAGTCACATCGCCACAAAAACAGATAAGTTTGAATACACAGGCGGACGAAACCTCAAGCTACAAATATTTCCTGGCTCAGCTTTGCATAAAAAAGGGCCTAAATGGATCATGGCGGCTGAGCTGGTTGAAACCGGTAAATTGTATGCGCGCATTGTGGCTAAAATCGAACCCGAATGGATTGAGCCAATTGCTGGTGACCTGGTCAGACGTCAATACACTGACCCACACTGGGAGAAAAAACCCGCCCAGGTGGTTGCCTTTGAGTCAGTCACACTGAATGGCTTACCCATTGTTAATCGCAGGCGTATTCACTACGGACCTATTGACCCTTCTTTATCAAATGAAATTTTTATTCGCTCAGCATTAGTTGAAGGTGACTGGCATTGTCAGGCAAAATTTTTCCAACATAACCAACGTCTCATTGAAGAAATTGAGTTACTTGAACAAAAGTCTCGTCGCCGAGATGTGTTAGTCGATGACGATACCTTGTTTGATTTCTATCGCAGCAAAGTACCGGATAACATCATTAACGGTGCCGGTTTCGATAAATGGCGTAAGCAAGCAGAAAAGAAAGATCCTAATCTGCTCATGCTAAGCAAAGACATTCTGATGCAACATCAGGCTGAACAAGTCACCGTCGATCAGTTTCCCGATCAGATTCTTATCAATCGTGTTCCCCTGCCGCTTGAATATCATTTTGAACCCGGTAAAGCCGAAGATGGCATCACCCAGACAATTCCGCTCTCTCTGTTGAATCAGACAAGTAAAGAACGTTATGAGTGGTTGGTACCAGGCTTACTTCGCGAGAAAGTGGTTTTCTTGATTAAAGCGCTACCTAAATCATTGCGTCGTCATTTTATTCCAGTACCACAATATGCCGACCAATGCATCAAATCCATGTCGGCTGACTCGGGCGCTCTATTACCAGCGCTCAGTGAACAACTGAGAAAACTGACAGGTATTGAAATTGATGTGACGGATTGGCGTACTGAAGATCTGCCGCTATATCTGCAAATGAATTTTAAGCTGGTAGATGAGCAAGGTGAACTATTAGATGAAAGTCGTGACCTGGATAAACTAAAAGAAAACTGGGCACGAGAAGCCGCTGCCAGTTTCAGGCAAATTCCTGACAGTGACTATGAAAAGAAAGGACTGACAACCTGGTCATTTGACTCACTACCAGAACATATCACACTAGAACAAAACGGCTTACAAGTCACCGCTTATCCAGCGCTTGTCGATAGAGGGGATTGCGTTGATTTAACCTTAATGGATACAAAACCTCAGGCTCAGGCCTTAACACGACAAGGACTTCGCCGCCTTTTCATGTTAAATCAGGCAGATGCAGTCAAGTATTTACATAAAAATCTACCCGATATCAAACAGATGTGCTTGCACTATGCCAATGTGCCACCATCGCCATACTCAGATGATGCACAAACAGACCTGACGCCGTGTGAGCAACTTAAAACCGACTTAATTCATGTGGCCTTTGACCGCTGCTTTATTTTGGATAAACCGGCCGTCACAGATAAAAATGCATTCGAACAACGTATTGCCGAAAGAAAAAGTGATCTGATTAATCTAGCCGCTAAACTCGCTCAGAGTATTGCTAAGCCGCTTGCTGAATATCATGCAATTGCAAAAAGACTGTCTGGCAACATCCCACTGGCCGCCATTAACTCTGTAAACGATATCAAACAACAATTAAGCTTTTTGATTTATCAGGGGTTTGTGCATGATACGCCAGATGAAGCCTTGACCAGGTTGCCAGTATACTGTCAGGCTGCAGGTATCAGATTGGATCGTCTATTGACCGCTCCCAATAAAGACAAGCAACGCATGTCAGAAGTCATGCCTCACTGGCAAAAGTTCATCAATAAGGTCAATAAAATCGAAACACCAGCCTTTAAAGAATACCGTTGGATGCTGGAAGAATTTCGTATTTCAGTCTTTGCTCAGGAACTTAAAACGGCTTACCCCATCTCGGGTAAGCGCCTGGAAAAGCAGTGGCAAGAATGTTGATTATTATTAAATAGTCCATGGTGCGGGGCGCCCCACATGGTAGCCCTGCACAAAATCAACACCAATATGTTGCAAGCTGACTAGCGTCGTATCATCCTCAACAAACTCTGCGACCGTTTTAAGCCCCAGTACCTGACCTATACCGTTGATAGAGTTGACGATTTCCAGGTTAACTGAATTCTCCACACAATCTTTAACAAACATGCCATCAATTTTGAGGAAATCAATGGGTAATTGTTTCAAATAAGCAAAAGACGACAAACCACTACCAAAATCATCCAAGGCAAATAAACACCCTACTTTTCTCAGTTCATTAATAAAATAAAGAGCACTGTGCATATTGGTAATGGCAGCTGTTTCTGTAATTTCGAAACACAGCACCGCGCCAGAATCAACTAAATCAGCAGCATGGATTAACGAGATAATTTTGTCATAAAAGCGTGTATCGCCCAGAGATTGGCCTGATAAGTTAATACCATATACACCACTGACGTCTCGCCCTTCACTACGGGCATTATCAATACGTGACAAAACATGACTCACTGTCCACATATCAATCGATGCTGCCAGGTTATAACGCTCAGCTGCAGGTAAAAAGTGGCCTGGTGGAATAATTGAGCCATCATCATCAAGCATTCGTATCAATAACTCACAGTGAGGTAAGGTACTGTTTTTCTTTTGTGTAGCCACTATAGGTTGACTGTAGAGTACCAGCCGGTCATTACTTAATGCCTGTTGTATTCTTGAGACCCATCGCATTTCGCCACTACGTTGTACAATTTCCTGATCATGACTGCTAAACACATGGATTCGATCTCTGCCTGCCTCTTTTGCGGCGTAACAGGCGTTATCTGCTTGTTTAAAGATATCAGTCATCGTGCTCGTGGGCATGATGTTGACCATGCCAACACTGATAGAAGAGTTAAACGACAAATCATGATCAATAAATTCAAAATGACGAATTTTATCCATCACTTTGTTCAACTTCGCTTGTGCCTGTGTTGCAGACGTATCCATGAAAAGAATGGCAAACTCATCCCCACTCAGCCTGGAAAGCACATCAGAAGGCTGAAGTTCACATTTGATGAGGTGCGCGATTTGTATCAGTAATTTATCACCTGCTTTATGACCACAGGTATCGTTGATAACTTTAAACTGATCAACATCGATATAACAAAACACATGATTAGGTTCTGTTTGCTCCTGAAGTAGCAGTTGTAGGTGTTTCTCTATGGCAAATCGATTAGGTAATCCTGTCAATGTGTCATGTAGCGCAAGATACTGAAGATCTTCTGAAAGTAATTTTTGTTCCGTAATATCTTGTGCATGGATAACAATGTAATCAACTTCGTTTTTATTATTTCTCACTGCTGAGACGGTGCCTGATAACCATAATGGTTTTTTGTCACGACCCAAGCATTTTTTGGTGATCTGATATTGCTCAACATCCCCCTCAACTAATTTATAAAAATCATTTCCTGGTTGATCAGGTTCATCATCATGCAGTAGTTGCAGCATATTGATGCCTTTGAATTCTGTCTTGCTATAACCAAATAAATCGCAACCCGCTTTATTCACATCAAGAATAATTAAATCAGCATTGGTGACAAAAACGGGAACACCAGCATTTTCAAAAGTCTGTGTCAGAAATACTTCTTTATTTTGTAGCGTTTCAACAAGGTGGGTTTGTGCTTCATTTATCTGAGTTAAATGTTCTACTAGGTTTTCATTTTCTTGACGCAACTGCAGACTTTCCATGACCCTTGCATGCAGATTCTTAAATAACATTGTGCAAGCGATCATATAGGTAATTAATGTCAGCGCTTCTACTTTTAAATCAACATAAAACATAGCGGCTATGATGCAGATTAGCATCGGATAGACATAAGCGACATAACTGATGAAACTGCTTAATAAAGAATAAATTGCGCCAGAACAGAGACCAGCAATGACGAGAGGAATAATCAATTGATGATTAAATTGTGAATCACCATCAAAAGCAAATCCCAGACTACCCCACGCCAGTCCCGACAACATTACACCTGCAGCGTATATTTTCTCATAACGAACTACTGACGACTCTGTGTGATCATGTTTGACGAAATGACTCTTGAGATAGTGCACCAGTATGATTCTAAAAAGGATCGCTAAAAAAGTGACTGTAGCCCAAATAAATAGCAAAGTCGCATTTGCCGATGAATACAAAGCGATCACCGTCACGATAAGGATGACAATATTTGTCATACTGGCAATAAAGCCCTGCTGTAACAAAATGCCGACTCGCATTTTGTTGATTTCAAATTTCTGAGCATGTTGCTCTAAATGAGTTTGGCTAACCGTTTCCAACTTTATTCCAGAATCGTAAATGTATTTAATTATTTGAACTAATTCACACGATGACACAGTTAATCATACTTATTGATAATTTACGTGTGAGACAGTTCACGAGAATACGAAAAATTGATATTCAACACCAGCTTTATTCAGGAGTAGTTCAGTTTAAGTCTGCTATTGTTTTCATAATGACTGAGACGAGATGAATACGTTTTGATGGTATCTTTTGTTATTGCTATAAGGCATGAGCAATTGTATCAATTCTGCAGCGGAAGTTAAGCACGTACATTTATATGGAAATGAATAGAATAATCATGACCTGTGTCATGGCATGAAAATACGCATTAAACGAAGATAGATAGCATCAATAAACAGTACGCCAAGTGAAACTATACCATGCACATTAATGGTAATGACCATTGAGTTGAACGTATAAATAAGACAGGCTGTTGATGTTCTTTATCACTTCAATAACCATATTAAGAGCGGATATGAACCCTATAAAATCAGTTGCCATTTTGTTTTCATTCGCCAGTACACTATTAGCATCATGTCCATTGTTTGCGGATGGTAGACCATATACAGTGAAAGCAAATAACAAAGTAGACTCTGATACCTTCATTGGCTACAAAGTCTATCGAACCTGGTGTGCAAGATGTCATGGCACCTTCGGACAAGGATTGGCAGCCAGTGACTTAACAAAAACCTTAAAAACAACGGATAGAGATGAGTTTTTTACTGTTGTTGCCAGAGGAAAAAAAGGCCGAATTGGGGTAATGCCTGCTTGGCAATCGAATGATAGCGTTATGAAAAACAGAGATAGAATTTATAGTTACTTAAGGGCCAGAGCTGATGGCGCGCTTGGGGCTGTAACACCCGAGTTGATCGACTGATGTCAGTATTTATGATGAACCTTTACCATTCAATTCAGCTGCTTATATTTACACACGGAATAGTAAGGCCAAGCCATGTATAGAGTTTTATTAATACTTCTTTTTACCTGTCCACCACTCCTTGCATTAGCGGATGAACACCGACCTTACGAACAAGAGCCGGGCAACAACATTAATGAAATTGCTTTACCCTTAACGACACATACAGCAGCTGAACTGGCAAAAGTTGAAACAGGCGGAAAAATCCTTTCCGTTGAAGAAGAGCACTACGGTAGCAAAACGGTATTTCGTGTTAAAGTGCTGCATAACGATGGAAAAGTAAAAAATCACCGATTTGATCGTGACTCCGGCCATTCAGTTCCATGAGGTTGCATGCGCGTTTTATTAGTAGAAGATGAGAAACATCTTCGTGAACAAATTACCCAACAGTTAAAACAACAAAATCTCACTGTCGATGCTGTGGCTGATGGTGAAGAAGGCCTTTTCATGGGGGCAGAGTATCCCTACGATGTGGCTATTATTGATTTGGGGCTGCCGAAACTGTCTGGTATTGAACTGATTCAGTCATTACGCAAACAAGGATTTGACTACCCTATCCTGATATTAACAGCACGAGGTCGATGGCAAGATAAAGTTGAAGGCCTTGAATCTGGTGCTGACGACTACTTGGTCAAACCATTTCATTTTGAAGAGCTCATCGCACGTATCAATGCACTTAGCCGCCGCGCATCAGGTTGGTCAAATCCAACACTAAGCTGTGGTCCAATCACACTCAACCCGGCCACGCAAGAAGTCACCAAAAACGGTCAGCTAATTGAACTAACAGCTTACGAATATCGTTTACTTCATTATCTATTACTGCATGCGGGCGAAGTCATTTCAAAAACAGAACTCACCGACCATATCTACGAACAAGATCAAGATCGTGATAGTAATGTCATTGAGGTATTTGTAAAACGTTTACGTAGTAAATTGGATCCAGATAAACAACTTAATCCAATAGAAACATTACGTGGGCGTGGTTACAGGCTTAACCTGCCCCGTGAAAGTCATTAATTTCTCTTTATCCAACCGGGTTCTTGTTGCTGTCAGTCTCGTACTAACAGCGTTTCTGGGTATCTCTGCCATCAGTCTGAATAATGCATTTAAAACCAGTGCAGAGCTGGAACAAAAGAAACGTTTAAAAAACTATGTTTATACTCTACTCACAGCCGCCGAGATCAATGATAAAGGTGAGTTAAAAATGACTCACGATTTGGCAGAACCGAAATTTTCTATACCTAACTCCGGTCTTTATGCACAAATCACCAGTAACGGTAAGATTGTCTGGCAATCTCCTTCAGCAATCGGTCATTTTTTATCTCTGCCTTTTCAACCCGGGCCATCGAATGAACACTACACTGTCGTTGAAATAGATGCAGGAATGAAATTACAAAACCTGGCTTTCGGCATCGTCTGGGAAACTGAAACCGGTAAAGAGCTTGACTACACCATTAATGTGGCTGAAGACATGTCTAACATTAAAGAAACCACAGCCAGTTTTCAGCGTAGTTTGTGGTATTGGTTAGGGGGAACGGGATTAATGCTGTTATTAGCACAATGGTTAATCCTCAAGTGGAGTTTGCGCCCATTACATGACGTTGCCAAAGATTTGCATGCGATTGAAACCGGTGAGCATGATCGTTTAAATGATGAGTACCCACGTGAACTCAAGCAACTCACCAACAATATTAATGCGCTGCTTGATCATGAACAATCACGCCGTCAACGCTACAAGAATTCACTAGCTGATCTTGCACATAGTTTAAAAACGCCCTTATCTGTTTTTCGTGGCGAACTGGCTAATAACCACGAGCTGGAAAACTTGAAGAAAACAGGCTACGAGCAGCTCGACAGGATCAGTACCCTGGTTGATTATCAACTACAAAGAGCATCAACAGAAGGTAAGAGCAGCCTGCTCGCTCCCGTTTCTGTCGGTGAGATTATTCATAAAATCATAGGTAGCCTTGATAAAGTCTACAAAAACAAAAATATACATGCACAATGTGAGATTGAGCGTGATGCGTACATTCATGCAGACGAAGGTGATATGTATGAGTTATTAGGCAACTTATTGGAAAATGCTTACAAGTACGGTAAGCAAGAAGTACATGTCATTGCCACCAGTTCAGGGAATATGGTCAAAATCCGTGTCGAAGATGATGGGGCCGGAATTCCGACCCGTGCAGAAAGCTATATCATCAAACGCGGACATCGTATCGATACCCAGGCTGAGGGACAAGGCATTGGCCTGGCCATCGTCAGCGATATCATCATGGCCTATGAAGGTAATATCCACCTAGAACGTGGCCGCTTAGGTGGGGCTAGTTTTATTGTCGAATTGCCGAGAATTTAACCTTGCTGCTGTGATTGAAGGTACTGAAATAACTGCCTCGCTGACTTTGGAGGCTTGTCCTGTTTCGCTTCACGCTGTGCATTTCTGACGAGTTGTCTGACATGCTGAACATCAAAGTCATCAAAGGCATGAATAAGTTCAGCATAGACTTCATTTTCACCAGCCAGCAAACGATCACGCCATTGTTCTAGTTGATGAAACTGCTTTACCTGGCCCTGATGAGGTTGCTTTAATTGCTGTAACTTCGTATTTATCGCTTCGTGATCACTGTTTGCAATCAAGCCACCGATATAACCAACTTGT
>NZ_DIAC01000125.1:21738-25026 GCF_002414625.1 Methylophaga sp. UBA5088
TTGTCTTTTTAATGCACCTTTGCTCATTGATTGTGCACTCAGAATAGCATCGTATAGATCTTCAGATAAATCTAGCTTTTGTAAATCTTTTGCAGGTAAAGCAATTAACGCTCGCCCAAGGTCTTTTAAGGCATTGAGCTCTTGTTTTACTTGTGTTTTACTTTTCTCAAATTCCCAATCAGCTGGCCAATCTGCATCCTGATCATGTTCAAACTCTGACATAAATTTTACTCACCTATAATGGTCACGATCACGCGACGCCGCTGTTGATGGGCACGATGTTCCCATAAATAAATACCTTGCCAAATACCGAGATCACACTGTGCAGCACTCACAGGCATGGTCAGATCGGGATTGGTTAATACCGTCCGAATGTGAGCACTCATATCGTCAGGTCCTTCGTCTTGATGTCTGAACATGGGATCACCATCCGGCACTAAATGCTGCATAAAGGTTTCAAGATCGTGACGAACATCGGGATCGGCATTCTCACAGAGCATTAATGAGGCACTGGTATGTTGAACAAAGACATGGCAAGTACCTGTGCTTATTGCGGACTCTGCAACCAATTCTTGTATATCGCGGGTGATATTGGTGGTGCCACGTCCTAGCGTCTTGAATGTTAATGTACGTTGAAAAACCATTATACGAGTCCAGCCTCAAAGTGTGATTTGGCCTGACCACTATCAATGACTTGTCTAACAATATCAGCGGCTTTTCGCTGTGACTCAATCAGGCCACAATGCCAAAGTATGATCGCCGCACCATACACTAAACTGTCGTATGCCGCCCCTTTCTCACCGGCTAGGGCTTGCAGCCCTTCATCCAATGTTCGTTGAGCTGTGACCGTATCATCCGTCTTAACACCACGCGTATCTTGTTCGATGTCAAAGTTTTCAGGTTCCAGTGTGCAGGCATCAACTGCGCCATTCACTAATCGATGATTATTTGATGCTTCTCTCAGCGTCGGGACTAGACCACCTTCCAGACCCCGTGCAATAAACGCAGAATCATAACCAAAAGCTTTTGCTAACCAAGCTAAAATATCGGGATATTCTTTATGAACAAAACCAATACCTAAATGTGTTTTTTGCTTAGCTTTAAGTGGCATAATCATTTTTTCTAATGTTGCCAAGCTCGGACGTTTAATCATTTGTGTCCGTAGCGTTTCTAATGCAAATAATGCTGGACTTGCCTGAGCTTGATCTAAATAGGCCCAGCCAATCTGGTTATTCTCTATCGCTTCAGCCGCTTGAGCTGTCGACTTTTCAGTACTATAGCCAGCCAGCTTTAAAACCTGAGCATGGGTAACACCAAATTTTGGCCCCATTTCAAATACGCCTTGTGACATTGCAGGTAAACCACAGGCTGCCAGAACAGCCGGTAAAAAGGCTGTCATCGGACAATGACGATTAAAACCATTGAATGGGTCAGAAAAAATAAATAACTGGTCGACATTGACTGATTGGCTATCGGTAATGGACTGACAGGCTCTGAGAATGCCTAAGTTCTCTTCATTAGTCTCCCGTTTCATTCGCATGGCAATAAAAAATATAGCTGCACGAACAGGGTCAGCCTGACCAGACAGAATTTCCATCATGACATCAAATGCTTCTTGCTCCGTCAGATCTTTACTGAGATGCGGTCCAGTGGCGACTTTTTTAATTGCGTCTGCGAGTGCTGTCATTATTTTTCCTGTGTTAACCAGTTTTGTAATGTTGCTTCATCAACTACATCAATACCTAATGATTCTGCTTTGGTGAGTTTCGAGCCTGCATCAGCGCCGGCAACCACATAATCGGTTTTTTTCGACACGCTCCCGGCTACTTTTGCACCGAGTGCTAATAATTTTTCCTTGGCTTCACTGCGCGATAAAGTCTGTAGCGTTCCAGTTAGCACAATAGTCTTACCACTCAAAGCCGTATTAGTCTGTTTTTTCTCTTCGTTTTGCCAGTGAATACCGACGCTTAACAAACGTTCAATCACTTCACGATTATGCGTTTGTTGGAAAAAGGTCTCAATGTGGTGAGCCACAACAGGGCCCACATCTTCAATCTCCATAAGACTCTCAGATGAGGCCTGCATCAATTCTTCCAGCGATGCATATTGCAAAGCCAAAGCACGTGCCGTGGCTTCACCCACTTCACGAATACCAAGCGCATACAGAAATCGTTGGAAACGTGTTGATTTTGCTGCATTCAACGCATTCACCAGATTTTCAGCAGATTTCTGCCCCATACGTTCCAAACTGGCGATAGTGTCGACATCTAATAAAAATAAATCGGCGACATCTTTGATGTGTCCGGCATCCACAAGTTGTTCAACTAACTTATCCCCAAGACCGTCGATATCCAGGGCTTTTCTCGATGCAAAGTGTTTGATCGCCTCTTTCCGTTGTGCGGCACAAAATAAGCCACCACTGCAACGCGATACCGCTTCCCCCTCTTCCCGCTCTACATCTGAGCCACAAATGGGACAAGCCGTTGGCATGACAAACTCACGTGCGTCATCAGGACGTTTAGTGATGATTGACTTCACGACTTCCGGAATCACATCTCCTGCACGTCGAACAATCACTGTGTCGCCGATACGCACATCTTTACGGCGAATCTCATCTTCATTGTGTAATGTGGCATTAGACACGGTTACACCACCGACAAATACCGGCTTCAAGCGTGCAACCGGAGTCAAGGCACCTGTGCGACCGACCTGGATTTCAATATCTTCTACCGTAGTCATCTCTTCCTGTGCAGGAAATTTATAGGCAATTGCCCAGCGTGGTGCTCGCGAAACAAAGCCAAGTCGTTCCTGCAAAACGGTGTCATCGACTTTAAACACCACACCATCGATATCATATTCAAGGCTGTCGCGACGTGCTGCCAGCTCATCGATATATTGCTGGCAGGCTTCTAAACCCTCTAATACTTTGAGTTCAGGTGAAATTCGACAGCCCCACTCTGCTATCAAATTCATAGCGGCAAAGTGACTGCTGGGACGCGACATACCTTCAATCACGCCAAGGCCATAACAGTAAATTTCCAGCGGTCTGGATGCGGTGATCTTTGAGTCAAGCTGACGCAACGATCCGGCCGCTGCGTTACGTGGATTGACAAACGGTTTTTTATTATTTGCCAACTGAGACTGGTTCAACTTTTCAAAACCAGCTTTAGGCATAAAAATCTCACCACGAATCTCAACAACCGCAGGAATAGGTCCACCTTGTAACTTCAATGGCACAGAATTGAGCGTGCGTACATTGGCAGTCACATCCTCACCTGTGGAACCATC
>NZ_DIAC01000125.1:25141-26527 GCF_002414625.1 Methylophaga sp. UBA5088
CATCGCCACGCGTTGCTGCTTGAACCAGGACACCATTTTCATAACGGATACTGATGGCAAGACCATCAAGTTTGGGTTCCGCCGCATAGGTTTGTTCTTTATCGGTATTCAACCAATCCCGCACACGTTTATCAAATGCAGCTAACTCTTGCTGATCAAACACGTTGTCCAAAGACAACATGGGGATGGCATGCTGAACTTCATCAAACTTATCTAACGCTTGACCACCAACACGCTGTGTAGGCGAATCGGCAGTGAGTAACTCAGGATGCGTTTGTTCTAAGCTCTGCAGTTCCCGAAATAAACGGTCATATTCACTATCCGGTACTTCTGGATTATCCAATACGTAATACTGGTAACTGTAGTGATTGAGAGTATCGCGCAACTCGGCAGCACGCTGCCTAACATCAATTGAAATAGTCATTCGACAGGTGATCACTTTCAGCTTGAACGGACATTTGGTACTCGAAAATTTTCGTACGCATCGACTCTATGGCGGCATCACTCACAGGCTGTCGAGTTTCATCACACAGCACGCCACCTAATGATTGCGTCATATTCTTAGCGGTATCCAGTAGGTCATCAAATAATGCCAGACCACTTATTGGTGCGGGTAATCGCGCAAAAATCAGTAAGCCCGGGGTCGACATGGACACAAATTTATCAGGTAAAAGTGTGCCAGGATCAATGATATTCGCCACACTGAATAACGACTGTTTGCGTGAACCTTGGGTAAACCGATGATAAATCTGCATATCACCAAAATGTAAGTCCTGATTTTCCAGCGCGGCCTTGACCTGCTTACCTGAAAACATCGTGCCTGACTCAGCCATAATCGTAAACGCAATAACCATGTCCCAGTCTTGCGCTGGCGCAGGTTCTGGTTTGGCTTTCTTAGCTGGTTTTTCTTGCTGAATATCCTGGAGTGGTGGCTCTGGTTCTGCACTCACAGCTTCTTCATTGGAGAGTGGCTCATCAAACAAGTCCATGTCGACTTCGCTGGATTCTGTTTCACTAAATGACGAACTTGGGCGTGGCGTCTGTTCATGCAACTCTTGTTCAAAAAGTGCGTCAAAGCGTTCTTTGAATTCGTCGTCTTCATCGTTGTGAAGATCCAGTTCACGCTCAAATTCCCTGGCACGTTGCTGGCTCTTATAATTGGCGTACCAACTGACGCCAACAAACGCGATGATAATAACGATAATGAGGATAATTATTTCAGACACTTAATATAATCTTTCACTTAAGAGATAATAGTCATTTTATTTTATTACTTTAGAGAGCATCCATGTCTACACAGCCAAGCAAACAATTAGAAACTTTCGATAATGCAACACCGGAGCGCGATTATACCATTCACATCGAAACATCTGAATTTACCTGTCT
>NZ_DIAC01000125.1:26614-30659 GCF_002414625.1 Methylophaga sp. UBA5088
TACATCTGAATTTACCTGTCTGTGTCCCAAGACCGGACAACCCGATTTTGCCACCATCAAACTGGACTATGTACCAGATGAAAAATGCGTTGAATTAAAGGCCTTTAAACTTTACATGTGGTCATACCGCGATCAAGGCGCATTTCATGAAAAAGTAACCAATACCATTCTGGATGATTTGGTAGCGGCATGTCAGCCGAGATTCATGCGCATCACAGGCATATTTAACGTTCGTGGCGGCGTTTACACCACAGTAGTCGCGGAATATCGTAAAGAAGGCTGGGTCGCACCAGAACCTGTCACACTTCCATAAATGCATAATGAGCGATACTGGTTCCAGCCAGTATCGCTTTTTTCTATATGACGCTAGTTATCAAATCTAAACACTGAATGAGGCCATTATGCGAAAAATGATCCAGGGCGCACGATACTTGATTCAGGGGTTTAGCTTAATCAATCAGCCTGGCATCAGACGATTTGCCTATTTGCCGATGCTCATTAACACCTTGCTGTTCAGTGGTGCCATCTGGTTTGGCTTATCTCATTTTGATGGTTGGCTTGAGGCGTTGATGCCCGACTGGTTACCGTCATGGTTGGAAAGTGCTCTGACCTGGATCATCTGGCCGCTGTTTGTTGTGCTACTGGCATTAATTGTGTTTTTTACCTTCTCCATAATCGCCAATATCCTTGCAGCCCCTTTTAATGGCATTCTCGCTGAAATGGTTGAAACCAAGATGTCAGGAGCCAGTCCACCCGATATGCCATGGACACAGGTGCTCAAAGACACACCAAAAATGGTGATGAATGAACTGCGTAAAACCGCTTATTTATTACGATGGATGCTGCCATTATTACTGTTGTCCTGGATACCCGGTTTAAACCTTATTGCGCCAGTCTTATGGTTTTTCTTCTCAAGCTGGACGCTTGCACTTGATTATCATGATTACCCCATGGGGAATCATTTATTAGGTTTTAAAGAACAACGTGAGAAACTTCGCCAACACCGAAGTCTGGCGCTGGGATTTGGTTTTGCTACGTTGCTTGCCACCATGATTCCTATCGTTAACTTTTTAGTGATTCCAGCCGCAGTCGCTGGTGCAACGATGCTTTACATAGAAAACCTAAAAACTTAACCATCTAAGCCCTGAACTAATTCATCCAACAATGCTTCAATATCCCATTCGCAAGAACCACAGCCAGACACGGCACCGGTTTTACGAGAGATAGTATCAATATCAACTATTCCCTGTTCAAACAGGCTTTCTATTTTGGCTCGGGTTGTGCCACTACAATCGCAAATGACTTCATCCAGACGCGTCTGGCAATCATCACTCATATTTATCTCTTCCACTTCTGTTTGATACTCATATCTATGTGAGTTGCTAACTAATTAAACTGACTCAGAACCATATCCACAGTTAGCCATAATGCAATTAGACACAAAATGACTGACATAAATCGATAACTTTTTTGCAAAACGACAGCACCTTGAACATGATTGGCAAGCAAAACATAAGCTAATTTTACCCAAGCTACGGCAATCGCAGTAGTACTTAACAACATAAGCAATGAAGATAATGTGATATCGCTGCTACCGAGATAAACAGGCAAGATGCCAAGATAAAAAAATATCGCCTTATAATCGACTAAGGTCAAAGTAAAACCAGCCATAAAGCTAGCCAAGCTAGTTTTTTTTCCTGAAGTTGCCATAGCAGCATAACGATAAGGCGAGTGCCAAAGCTGATAACTGAATAGCACTAAAATAATGATTGCCATTATTTGCAGTAGCCACCGGTGTTGCTCAAGCCAAATAGCCACTATTGTCAGTCCAAACATGGCTAGTAACAGATACAGCAAGTCTGCCGCTACAATTCCCAAGCAAACCATAACACCCTGTGATACGCCTCCTGATAAGGTACGTGATACAACCAGCATCACACTGATACTTGGCAAAGCCGCCATTGCAGAAAGCAGGAAAAATAAGGCGATGCAATCTAATATCGTCATAACACTGTCATAGGGATAAACATAAAAAAGCCCCGATGAAATGTCGAGGCTTCTTCATCATTACGTGTTTTATCTCATGGTGTTAAATTAATACTGGTACCAAATAAGCCAACTAAACCAATAATAATCAGATAAATCGCAACAATGTAACTCAATAGTCGCGGCACCATCAGAATTAAAATACCGGCAATTAATGAAATCAGTGGGGTTAAAGCTAAAGTCATTTCTCTCTCCTTGTTATTGGAACAAATGAGTATGCCTGTGAGGTTATTCAGTGGCAACTTCCGCCGCATCATCAGCTAACAACCACCCCTGTTGAGTAGCATAATCAATCTTCTCACTCAGCCATTGGTGTAGCTCTGGAAAATCATCAGCAATAAAGGCATGCGCATTTTTAACTTGTGAAGCCCTAATCTGGTGTGACTTCCAGGTTTTACCTTCAGCGGCGATATTCAATAAAAATGGCAGTAGTCTGTCGACGGCTTTCATGAGTTTTGCTTCAGTACTGTGACCAAACTCCTGCTCATCCCATAATGTAAGCAAGTCTTGAATATGATTACCACTATGTTCTGAAAAACGTTGTACACACAGCCTCTCAGCTTCATTGGACGTTTTTCTTTCTTTTGAATATAGAAAAGTATCACCGGCATCAACTTCACCTAAGTCATGCACCAATGCGTATTGCAGCAATTTAGCCATGTCGACATCAAGCTGAAAATACGCCGCTATATTCCAGCAAGCCATTGCAAGATGCCAGGAGTGCTCAGCAGAATTTTCTAAACGCTCACCACCCGTAATATAGCTACGACGTTGAATGTGCTTTAAGGCATCCAACTCCAGAAAAAAGTTGGTTACCTGATGTATATCCATCATCCCTCTACCCGTTATTGAATAGCTTGTGCAGCAAGTTTTTTTGCTGCATTCAAATCAGTCTTGCCCGTCCCCAGTTTTGGAATGTCTTCGATATATAGCAGTTTACTAGGCTGCATCAGCGGTGATAACTGCTCGCTGATAGTTTGTTTTATATCAGCCTCCGCCTGTTCTTGCGTGTATAGCAGCACCACTTTTTCGCCTTTTTTCTCATCAGCGACTGTCGTGGCCAGAATATCGACCTCCTCACTCAGGTGGGGTTTTAAAGCCGACTCAATGGCACCAAGACTAATCATTTCACCACCGACTTTGGCAAAACGAGAATAGCGGTCAACAATGACCAGAAACCCATCCTCATCAAGATGACCTTTATCTCCTGTGTGATACCAACGCACGCCATCTTGTTCAGTAATGACAGATTCCGTTTTTTCCGGATCATCAAGGTAAGCAATCATCACTTGATTACCACCAATCAAGATTAAACCATCTTCACCAGCGGGTAAGTCTTCGAATGTGTCTGGATTAACAATTCTGAAACGTGTGCCCGGTAATGGCATACCAACGGTACCTAGTTTGCTGCCAATCTGTGTGGTTAGAGTATCGGGAGCCAGTTTATCTGGAATATTGACACTAGCGACCGGGGTTGTCTCCGTTGCACCGTATCCTTCATAAATGGTTTTATTGAATTTGATTTTGAAGCTATCACGTACTTCCGGATTCAGTTTTTCTGCGCCAGAAACCACAATCCGCAAAGAGTCTAACATCAATGGTTCGACTTTACGGTTACGGACATACATGCGCAAAAATGTCGATGTACCACAAAGTATGGTGCCACGGAATGTCGCAATCCCTTTAGCAATATTCCTGACATCTGTTGGGTCGGGATGACATATCACGGGTAGCGACTCTACCAGCGGCAAAAATGTCGTGACCGTCAATCCGAAAGCGTGAAATAAAGGTAAAACAGACATCACGACATCATCACGTTCAGTATTAAGAACATCAGCTACCTGCTTGATATTACTCATAACATTTCGATGGGAAAGTAATACCCCTTTTGGTGTACCTTCACTACCGGATGAAAATAAAATGACAGCCGGGTCTTCTGCTTTGACGGCCTTCATATAACGTGCTTTGATAACTTCCAACGGCATTAACCGAACAAAAA
>NZ_DIAC01000125.1:30735-40061 GCF_002414625.1 Methylophaga sp. UBA5088
AACGGCATTAACCGAACAAAAACCATCATACTAATGAAGTCGCGCTTTTTAATATTCTGACGCAAATCTTCCATATATAGTACATGTTTGGCCGTATCCAAAAGACTCGCATCAAACCCTTTATTAGCCAGTTTTTCAATAAATTTTCTAGACGTGATAATGGTATTAATATCAGCCTTCTTGCTGGCTGCTGCTAGTGCCTCAGCCGATGCAGTGAAGTTAAGGTTCACCAGTGTTTTGCCACTCAATAAACTCGCAATATTGGCTATCACTCCGGCACTGGAGCTTGGCATTAGAATGCCAATGTTTTGATGGCAATCAGCAGGTAGCTGCTTAGAAAATAAAATAGCGGCACTTAACATCCGGTGACCACTGGTGGCTGATCCAATAATATCCGCCGCAGCCATTTCACTGCCCTGCCGCTTTAAACCTTTAATGATGGCTTCAGGCAACGTTTCCAGACTTTCGGTATAGTTTGTCCAGGCATCTACCGACAGTTGTAAAACGGCTTGTTTCACAGCAAAGCGATCTGAATTGATCGCGAGAGGTTCGCCAAAGGCCACAATTAAGTCCGAAAACGACTGCTTACTTCGTAAGGTTTTCAAACGATCACTGGAGCGTGAGAAACGACTCCCCCATAAACCACGAAGATAGAACGGTACTATCACCGCATCAGCATCAGCAGCAGCCACTTCAAAACCACGTTGAAACTCACCTAAGTGCCCGTTACGGCTAATGGCGCCTTCGGGAAATAAACAGACGACTTCCCCTTTATTTAAACTTTCTCTGACCGCATCCAAGGCCTGTTTACTTGCGCCCGTCCCTACAGGAATAATGTTAAAAAACTCAAAGATAAAGCGCAGATACCAACGCTCATATATAGATTTTGCCATCACAAACCGTAGCGGACGTGGACTGGCCATTTGCACAATTGCCCAGTCAATCCAACTGATATGGTTGCCCAGCATTAATACGCCACCACTCGCTGGAATTCTTTCCATATTTAATACAGTGAGCCGATAACGAAGCGAAAACACCACTGAAACAACCAGACGCGCTAATGATTGTGGTAATTGTGTGATGGTATAGATGGCACCGATTATGGCCACCGCTAGTAAAATCGCAAAAATCCCGAGGCTATTCATGCCTGCATAAGCAGCAAGAATCGTTAGCAACAAGAAAGACAGCATGGCAATGTTTTGAACAAAGTTATTGCCCGCCAGTATTCGGCCCATCTGCCCAGACTTAGCGTGATATTGAATCAATGCATTTAGTGGAACCAGATAAAGCCCACCGAATACGCCAAGTAAAAAGAAATTAACCGCTTGTAAAAAAGGTGTAATGGCAAAACTGACAAACGCTACACTTAATGCCACGCCCATCGCGCCAAGAGGAACAAGCCCGGTTTCGATATAGTTGGACGACATCTTACCCGCTAAAAAAGCCCCAATAACGATGCCGATACCGGCAAAGGCCATCGTACCCTGAATAATGACCGTATTATCGATACCAGCAATATCTTTAGCAAAAGCAGGAAAAGTGGCCAGCATGACCTGGCAAAGAGACCAGAACACGGCAAGCCCAATAACAGACCGAAAGATTACTTGGTTGCTAGTCAAATCCTTCATAATGCCCACGGCTGAACGACCACTCAGATACGCTTTAGTATCAAACTCTTGCTCTTTGCGTACAGATGACTTCGGCTCAAGTTTTAAGGCTGCTAACCACTCGATTAGGGAAAGAGCCACTAAGACCCAACCTAGAGGCGCAATCAATGGCAAGATATCTTCTGCTTGATAATAATAGTGTTTGCTGAGTAAAGACTCGAAACCAAAACTAAAAGCCAGCGTCCCCAGCAAAATCGCGGTGGTGGTCACAGATTGAATAACACCATTACCCGAGGCTAGGTTTTTAACACCGACCAATTCCCTGATATAACCATATTTGGCGGGAGAATAAATGGCACTTTGAATCGATAAGGCCAGCGTCATCAGAAAAGCGGCCCAGAACCAAGCCATATAATAAAAAATCGTAATTAGAACCGTCGCAACAACTGCAGATAAGGCACTGTATTGCATGACTTTATTTTTCGGATATTTATCCGCAAGAAAAGATGATGGCGTCATCATCAATATGAACGGTAATAAAATTAATGCATTAACCAATGCTGACAGCATGATTTGTACATCACCATCATAGGTTTTAAAGATAGTGTTTTGAATCAGAATCTTATGCCCCAAATCAACAAAGGCATTTAAAAAAGCAATCAGGCTGAATAATAAAAATCCTTTAATAGCAAATAATGCTCGCATGCACAGTCCTTTTGATAAATCATGAATGACAGGCAACACAATACAACAGCTATTTAGTATTAGGGAAGTGTCGTACCCTTGTTGCTGATACTGGACAAATGACAGTTATCTAGGCGAGTATCGACTATAACTTTATTAATGAGTTACGCAACGTTGCGGAGAGACAATGACTGAACTCAAACCCTTTGTTTATCGTGATAAACGCCATATCTTTTTGTTATAGATAATTTGTTTTGCTGCCTGGGGTGTAGCCGCCAATATGACGGATCCCCTGGTGAAAGTATTCAGCAAAGTATTTGTCATGAGTCAGGTGGAGGCAGCATTGGTTCAGTTTGCCTATTATGGTGCCTATTTCTGCCTAGCCCTGCCAGCTGCTTTCATTAATCATCGTTACTCATACAAGACAGGTGTACTGACGGGTTTAGGTTTAGCCACATTAGGGGCTTTTGCTTTTTACCCAGCAAGCCAGGTCATGGATTATCACTTTTTTCTGATGGCCCTATTCATGCTAGCCGCCGGCCTGTCAATATTGGAAACTTCAGCCAACCCATTTGTGATGTCGCTTGGCCCGGAAGACAATGCCACGCAACGGCTGAATTTGGCTCAGGCTTTTAACCCGGTGGGTACCAACATAGGTGTGTTTCTTGCAGCGACGCTGATCCTCCCCAACCTTAATGTCGCTGATGCGACTGCACGCGCCATGATGCCACTGGAAACCTTACAGCAGGTTCAAGCAGAAGAACTAACAGCGGTCATGTTTCCTTATGTCGCCATGGCGTGCATTTTATTCATTATCTGGCTACTTATCTTGATGATAAAAATGCCGACAGCGAACAGCGTTAACCCGCAGGAAACACGCAGCAATATACAGGGCTGTTTCGGGCGCTTATATGCTAATAAACATTACCGCTATGGCGTTATTGCCCAGTTTTTTAATGTGGCTGCACAAGTCTGTATCTGGACCTATACCATTCAGTATGTACAGGAAGCCATTGGTGGAACTGAAACTCAAGCAAGTCGCTATTTACAATACAGTTTGCTTGTTTTTTTGATAGCCAGGTTCACCATGACAGGCATTATGTCACGCTTTAACCCGTCAAAGTTAATGCTGATTCTGGCATTAACAGGATCGATTTTGTGCGTCTATGCGGCTAGTGTGCCTGACATAACAGGAATATGGGCTGTGGTGATGTTATCCGCTAGTTTATCGCTGATGTTTCCAACCATTTATGGTGTGGCACTGCAAAAGCTGGGGGAAGATACAAAATTTGGCGCGGCAGGATTAGTCATGGCTATTTTAGGTGGAGCCATAATGCCTCTTCTGCAAGGCAGTTTGGTTGATAATTTTACAACGGCACTCTCATATCTGGTGCCAGCAGGTTGTTTTTTAGTTGTTGCAGCTTATGGCTATTTTGATATTCGGTATTATCGCATATAAAAACGGCTTAACTTGATGAGCAATTCCAAATCAGGGCTTATTCTTTAACGCCCTTATGTTTCGTAAAAATTAGTTTTTACAGGCCACTTGATTAGGATTAAACTTACTGCGATTTCTGAACGGCTGGTGAAGTTCAGAGCAGAAGTAGTATGGTTCCACGTCTCAATTTGTTTGTTAGCAAATTCCAATATTGGCGTCACTTCTATCATAGTATGGCGCTGACATCGTTAGTAGGACTATCTGTGTCATTGCCAGCTCTTCATACCATCAGTTTTATCACTATTTAAGTACTGTTCTCACAGTGGCGTTGGGTCGTTTGCTCTGAAAACAGATCTTAAAATTTGGAGCAACCCATGAACGCTTGGTATTTCCTCTGCTTTTTATCGGCGGTGTCGGTATTTATTGCTTTTGCTAATCAATACCTGCTCAGGTTGCAAACCACTATAGCTATCACCACAGGCTCTGTTGCCATGTCTCTGCTTTTAATCGCCTTGATTAAGTTTGGTGGCAACGATCTTGCCACGTCTATCAGTGATGCCTTCGAGGGATTGAACTTTAACCTATTATTGTTAAAGGGGATGTTAGGATTTCTGCTCTTTGCTGGTGCCTTGGAAATTGATCTCCGCCTGTTGCGTCAGCAGCGCTGGGAAATCACTATCATGGCGTTATTTTCCACGCTACTCTCCACGGTGTTGATTGGCTACGCCAGCTTTTGGGTGTTAGGACTCTTGGGCTGGGACTTGCCATTGATTTACTGCATGTTATTCGGTGCCTTAATTAGCCCAACAGATCCCATTGCTGTGCTGGCCATTATCAAAAAAATGCATGCACCAGAAAAAATATCGGTGCAGGTGGAAGGCGAATCCCTGTTTAATGACGGAGTGGGCCTAGTTGTTTTCACGACTATTTTTGCCTTAGCTTTCTCTGGTGCTGAGCCGACTTTTTCTGGCGTTGCAGAACTATTTTTAGTGGATGCTGTAGGCGGTATTGTGTTCGGTGCCGTACTGGCTTTTTTAGCTCACTGGTGTATCTGTAGAAGTAATGATTCCAGTATCGAATTACTCATTACTCTCTGTATTCCCAGCGCTGGTTATGCTCTGGCGAATGTGATTGATGTATCCGGTCCTTTGGCCATGGTTGTCAGTGGTATTGTGATTGGTAATATCACACGAACAATTGGATTCTCTGAGCACAGCCAGTTCACCCTATCTCATTTCTGGCATACCGTTGATGCTTTCCTGAATGCCCTTTTATTCCTGTTAATCGGTCTGATGCTGGTGATTTTACCAGTCAGCTGGACAGAGATTGGATTAGGACTGGTCATGATTCCACTGGTACTACTTGCCCGTTTTGCCAGCGTTGCCTTGCCATACATCGGCTTCAAACGGTTCCGCAGCTATGACGCACATGCCATCAAGATTCTGACTTGGGGTGGTTTGCGTGGTGGTCTTGCTCTGGCCATGGCCGCATCGACACCCAAAGACGTGCTATATATCAATGGCGTTGATTATCACACTTTGTTGTTAATGATGACGTATGTGGTCGTGATTTTCTCTATCGTTGTACAAGGCTCAACAATTGCGCCACTGATTAAACGTAGTATAGAAGCGCAGAAATCAACTTAGATATGACACGGCACGACTTTGACTCCGTCGTGCCGTGATTTACCTACCCAGCTTCTGGCTTAGAAGCTAGCATCCGTTAATTGAATTATTTACTGAATAAGCTGTTAAGTTTTCCAGCTTTCAGATGGTATGTCTCAGCCTAACCGTAGTGGCTACGGACATCAGGTTCAGAAGCGTGTTTGAGCAAATCGATAAAGTGGGTGAGAAATGGTCGGAAATCAGAGAAGATAGCTTCGTGTTTCCTTTCTGTGACAGCATCATTCAAGAGCGTTAATGCTGAGGCCAAGGAGGTAGCAGATTCGGTATTGAAATCCCCTCTCTTTTGCAGAGACGCTGCCATCTGTAATAACTCATCCTGATTATCAATGTGAAAAGACAGTGGTGAAAGACTATAAATAGTCGCTTGATCATTTATGTTCGGCTGCAGCATGACTTTCATTGGTTTATTCATCAGCAATGACTCCTTAGGTGTCGGCTTAGTGCTGATGAGATTTCCTGTATTACTGAAACACAGTCAACCTCATCTTTACGCAAGAGTATTGCTAAAACCCAGTTAAGGCTGGGTTAAAACTGAAAAAAATGTAAGGTCAGTGCATTAACATCAAACCCACTAACTCATATCAAACCGGCTCACTAACAGGAGCTACTTCGCTTCTTTTTTGAGGCGCTCAGCTTCCGCTTTAATCATCGATTCAAGTTCACCAATATGCGCCTGAACGCGCTTAGCACCAATTTCTCCGCCCTGACGCATAAGTTGAGGCATCAATTTAATCGCTTTTTGTCCGGTTTTACTGCCATAAAACTCACGAATATCTGTTAATTCCTGTGCAGTAAAAGCATCGGCATAGATACGAATAATGTCCGGTTTTAAGCTTTCATAACTCATATATTTACTGAAAAATTCCTTCATGACAGAGCGAAATGGCGACAAGGAAGGGTTATTATTGATTTGCACATCTAACATTTGCTGCATTGACTGCTCAAGTGCCGACTGCATACCAACGGCATCCATTAGTTTCGCCGCTTCTTTTTCTGACTCGGTATCAGCAAGCGTTATCTGTGTGCTGGCTAACAATAAGGCCAATGTGCATATTTGTATAAATTTCATTTTATCTCCATGGGTAAAAATTGGTGTTTAATTAATCAAACAAAGTCGGTCTTGAAGGGTCACATAGAAACTCCCAGGCATGTTCGATATCTGAGACAATCACCCTGCCTTGAGATAAGGGTGGGAGATCATCGATAGCAAAATAGCCGACATCATCCGTTTCCATTCCTGCTTTGATCTCCTGTTCTGGCATAGCCTCACACAAGAAAAAGAGCTTATAGAAATCCCGAATATCTGGCTTATAGTCACCTTTTGCTTTATGTCTTACTGCATATAAATGTGAGGCTTTGACCAAAATACCCGCTTCTTCATACACTTCTTTTTCAGTATTTTCTGCCGCTGATAATCCCAAGTCGGCATAACCACCAGGTAAACTCCACAAACCATCCATTTTCTCTTTCACGAGTAAGACTTGTTTCTCTTTGAAAACCACACCTCGCACATCAATTTTGGGCGTAATGTAACCGCCATCATCCACATCAGGGCGGAATAAATTTTCAATGGCAGCAAGGGGGGTATTGGCTAATGAAGCAAGCAATTGCTGAGCTAAGCCTGAAATATCCCGATAACGTTCCAGGTCATATTCGTTATGACTAAACTCACGGCCTGTCTCGGCAATGGCATGTATACGTTTTACAGCTTGTAGCCAGATATCTTCCATCCGCCTCTCCTTCCCATCACTCATTTTTTTATGCCAACACGACTGATACGGCTAGCCACCAGAAGGTATACCAAACATGAAAACACTAAAACAAATCAGCGCGATCAATGTAAAAAACACACTATGCCACATGACTTTCTTTTGATAAGCCAGTATCGCTGCCACCAGGCTTTGGATGAAATAAAACAGAGCAAACGCACGCGAGGCATAAGCGATAATCTCATTCACATTTGTAGCCCATGTCAGCAAAACAGTCACAAGGGTAATAGCTATATAGACATACCGCACGGGTAGTTTATGTTGCAAAATATCCTGAACCAAACCACCGGCACCAGAGGTGTCAGCAACAGCCGCACTGAACTGACTCCCCACAGCAGCAATCGATATCAGCATCGGTAAGACTACCGCTACCGGCAACATAATATTGGTAATCGCAGTGACATCGGCATCTAATCCGGAGTGGAATAAGACAGTGGATAGGCCAATAAATAGTAAATAGATAACGGCTGAAGCTAATTGCGCCACTCGCATTGTTTGAATACGCTCATCAGCCGAATGCTCAGCCTGCAAATAACGCGAGGTTTCAAAGCCTTGCACAACAATTAATAAACCCAGCAAGACACGAAAGTCATCCAAATTAATTGCAGATGAAATATCGGGTAGCTGCCACTCTCCCCCGCTTAATAAATGAATGTTGTATACCAATAAGGCAAACAACAATCCCGCAATCATGCCCAGGTTCAAACTGACAGCATAGGTTTCGACTTTCTCCAATTCCCCCAGTCCACGCCAAATACCGATACCACCAATAAGGATGAGCAAACTGCTTGTGATGACATTAGCGTACATTTCATCATCAACACCCATTGCTTTCAGAACAAAGGCAGCGAGTAATTGCAAATAATAGGTGACAGAAATGAAATAAGCGGCAGCCAACACAATTCGTGAGATGAAAGCAATATTTTGAACAGTACCCTTTTCGTGTTCTATAGGCTCAAAATGACGAATATTAAAGCGAATAGCATGACCCACGGCATACGCTAATAACAACAGTAAAGCCATGCAGAACACAGCAAAATTACCGACAGTATTCGCCAGCAATGGTGCGCTAATCAGAAAACCACTGCCCATAATCGATGCCAGCGGTGTGACAGTTGCTTTCCAAGAGGAAGAACTTCTCAGTCGTTTAGAAAAAGCGAGATATAACGCCACCGCCAAAGCGATAATAATGATCGAGCTATTGAGTATCATCAAAAAAACTACGGACGTTGTGGAAACTGAGGCAAGTCATCACAAATCTGATGCCATGGCGCTTTTGAACTCACAAAGATGTGTGCTTGTACTTGGATATCTACCGCCGTATCTAGTGTGCCCAAACGTAGGCGTATGAGCTCGGACATGCTGGCTCGTTTGCTGTAAAGTTGTGATCCACAATGCTGACAAAAAACTCGAAAAACACCAGATGAAGATTCATATTCAGCTAGAGCAGCCTGACCTTTCTTGAGTTTAAAATGTTCAGTCTCCACTGCTGCATTGATAGCGTAAGCTGAGCCACTGGCTTTTCGACAATTTTCACAATGACATATCATTGTGGGCCCAAGTTCTGCTTCAATCTCATACTGTACAGACTGACACAGGCAGCTGCCTTGCAACATGAATAACCTCTAGATAGTAATTGAATCACAGCGAATATCGGTGATCCGCTGTAGACGTTCATAAAAGCCTAGCTTACACCATCCCCTTTTCTTTCTGAATTGAAGATTTCCATTATTTCTTTTTATTCACGGATAGTTTTCAGATTTTACCCATCCAAGTACGCAACGATGATCAATTTATGGCTTTAAAAGGAGATAGGTATGATGAGATTTGTTATGAGTGTGGTGCTCACTATTTTGTGTACTCCACTGGTGCACGCCGACCAAGCTAAAACAAAATTAGAGAATGAAGCACTACACATTGATCATCAGACTTTTCGAACGGAAATCGTTAACTATGTGAGAAGTGTGGTTTTAGACAAGGAAGATAACTCAACAAAAACAGCGCTGGTCGACATAGAAAACGCGTGGCGTAATCATTATCAACAAACGCACTGGCAAATTCACATCAGCAGTTACCACAATGGCGAGCAGATTGGCGCTGTCAGCGCTGAAGGTCCATCGCTGACGGATGTACTGCAACAAGC
>NZ_DIAC01000118.1:0-4972 GCF_002414625.1 Methylophaga sp. UBA5088
AAACAAAAAATGGCCATTTCACAAAAAAACAGTGAATTAAAACAACAACAGTTCGCCTATCAGGATAGCTGGAATCAGGTTCAAGCAGAGATTGCTAATTACATGACGCAATATGAGCAGGCACGTCAGCAATATAGCTTATTAAATACAGGCATCTTGCCTCAGGCCCGACAAACTATAGCGTCAATGCTATCGGGTTATCAGGTGAATAAAGTCGACTTTCTTAACCTGGTAAGAGCACAAATCACACTTTATGACTATGAAACCCAGTTATGGCTTAGCGTAAAAACAGCAAAAACGGCATTAGCAAATCTGAAGGCCAGTGTAGGTAAGGACACTTTTTATGAATAAAACAACGTATATTTTTATCAGTTTAATCAGCGGCTTATTGATTGGTACTGGCGGTTTAATGACATATCAGCACTTGACCAGCCCACCAGCAGTGACAGCAGAAACCACGCAGAAACCGGCCAAACCGTTGTATTACCGTAATCCAATGAATCCGGAAGTCACGTCGCCAGTTCCTGCTAAAGACCATATGGGCATGGACTATATACCGGTTTACGAAGACGAGGCCTCTACACCAGAAAAAGCTGGTACGGTTAAAATTGATCCGGTCACCGAACAGAATATCGGTGTTCGTACCGCAACTGCCAAACTTTCCAGCTTATCGCACCTTATTCGTACAGTCGGTAAGGTGACCTATGATGAAGAGCGCATATCTAAACTTCACCCCAAAACAGAAGGCTGGGTTGAAAAGCTTTTTGTCGATAAAACAGGTACCAAGGTTGATAAAAACACGATGTTATTAAGTGTGTATTCGCCACAACTGGTCACCAGTTCACAGGAATACTTATTAGCGATTAGCAGTGCAAAAACCCTGGAAAACAGCCCCTTTGACGATATTCGCCACAGTGCAGAACAAATGGTTGTTTCAGCGCGGCAACGTCTGGCATTACTTGATGTGCCTGAGCATCAAATTCACGATATGGTGAAAACGGGCAATATCCCTAAAGCGCTGCATATCCATTCTCCGTTTAATGGCACAGTGATTAATATCGGCGCCCGTGAAGGCCAGTATGTCACACCCCAAACGGAGTTATATATGCTGGCCGATCTCAATAAAGTCTGGGTGATCGCACAGGTCTATGAGTCGGATCTGCCTTGGGTCAGTGAGAACGATACGGTTGACATGCAATTAACTGCCATTCCAGGAAAAACCTTTAAAGGCACGCTTTCTTATATCTACCCCTATGCTGAAGCTGCAACCAGAACCATTAAAGTGCGTATGGCATTTGATAATCCGGATTTGCTATTAAAACCGGACATGTTTGCAAATGTCACCATTCATACCAAAAATCAGCCTGAAGCCATTACGGTGCCGACTGAGGCCATAATTCGTTCAGGTGATAAAGAGCAGGTGTTTATTATGAGAGCAGCGGGTCAGTTTGAGCCGCGTAAGGTCACTACCGGATTAAGTGCCGATGGCAGGACGCAAATCCTAAACGGCGTGAATGTGGGTGATGAAGTGGTAACGTCTAGTCAGTTCTTGATTGATTCTGAGTCTAAACTTAATGAAACGACTGAGAAAATGCGTGCAATTGGCGCCCCTGCATCTGAAGAAATGCACGATCATCAACAAGACATGATCGAACAGGAGACACCAGCACCGGCGTCGTCTTCGTCAATGAACATGCTAGAGATGGAGCATCATCACCATGATTAAGTCCATTATTGATCTGGCATTGCGTGAAAAACTACTGGTTTTACTTGCAGCCAGTTTTTTGGTCGTCACAGGTCTATGGAGCCTGAAAAATGTATCTCTGGATGCCATTCCGGACCTGTCTGATGTTCAGGTGATTGTATTCACACAGTATCCGGGACAAGCACCACAAGTTGTTGAAGATCAGGTGACCTATCCCTTAACGACGGCCATGTTAGCCGTACCTAAAGCCAAGTCTGTACGCGGCTATTCCTTTTTTGGCCTGTCGTTCGTTTACATTATTTTTGAAGACAATACCGATATGTATTGGGCACGGTCACGGGTACTGGAATACCTGAATTATGTCAGTAACCGTCTCCCAGAAAACGTATCGCCAAGCCTCGGTCCTGACGCTACCGGTGTTGGCTGGGTATATGAATATGCCTTAGTTGATAAAAGCGGTCGTCATGATTTAGCACAATTGCGTTCCATACAAGACTGGTATTTACGTTATCCGCTGCAAACCGTGGATGGCGTGGCAGAAGTGGCTTCGATTGGCGGTTATGTCAAACAATATCAAATCGAAGTCGATCCCAATGTCCTGCTGAATTACCACATTCCATTATCCAAAGTGAAAAAAGCCATTCAGCGTTCGAATAGTGATGTTGGCGGTAAATTAATTGAAATGGCAGAAACCGAATACATGGTGCGTGGATTGGGTTATATCCAGTCACTTGATGATATTCGCTCAATTTCCGTCAGTGTGACTGAAGATGGCACGCCAATTCGTCTGGCAGATATCGCTAATATTCACTACGGCCCTGATTTACGCCGGGGACTCGCTGAGCTGAATGGCGAAGGTGAAGTCGCAGGCGGTATCGTCGTTATGCGTTATGGTGAAAATGCACTGAGTACCATTAATAACGTAAAAGAAAAACTTAAAGAACTGGAAAAAAGCCTGCCAGCAGGTGTGGAAATACTGCCCGTCTATGATCGCAGTGATCTGATTCATCGTGGTGTGAATAATCTTAAACACAAGCTGCTGGAAGAGTCGCTTATTGTCAGCTTGATTTGTATTATTTTCTTATTTCATGCACGTTCTGCACTGGTAGCAATTGTTACTTTACCCATTGGTATATTGATGGCATTTATCGTAATGCACTGGCAAGGGATTAATGCCAATATTATGTCGCTTGGCGGCATAGCTATTGCGATAGGTGCGATGATTGATGGTGCCATTGTGATGATTGAAAATGCACATAAACACCTGGAAAAAGCCGCAACTGAATTAGGCAGAAAGCTCTCTTCATCTGAACGCTGGCAAGCGATAGCGACTGCCTCTAAAGAAGTGGGACCGGCATTATTTTTCTCGCTTATGATTATCACCGTGTCCTTTCTGCCGGTGTTCACGCTGCAGGCGCAGGAAGGCCGTTTATTCAGTCCCTTAGCATTCACCAAAACGTATGCCATGGCAGCGGCAGCTATTCTGGCAATAAGTTTAGTACCTGTTTTAATGGGATTACTGATTCGCGGCAATATTCTTGCTGAAGCCAAAAACCCGTTGAATCGTTTATTACACGGTATTCATCGGCCTATTCTAAAATTTTGTATTCATTATCGTTTTCCCGTATTGCTTATCACCGTATTGCTGTTAGCTGTTAGTATCATTCCCATACAACGAACAGGCAGCGAGTTTATGCCACCACTCGATGAGGGTGACATTTTGTATATGCCAACCACCTACCCCGGACTGTCTATCTCTAAAGCACGGGAGTTAGTGCAGCAAACAGATAAGATTCTCCATACCTTTCCCGAAGTGGCTTCGGTGTTTGGTAAAGCTGGTCGCGCTGAAACAGCCACAGATCCGGCTCCGTTATCAATGTTCGAAACAACTATTCGTTTAAAACCGCGAGAGCAATGGCCAGACCCTAGTAAAACCACACGGCAACTGATGAATGAAATGGATGAAGCCATCCAGTTTCCAGGCCTGACCAATAGCTGGACAATGCCCATTAAAACAAGGTTGGATATGTTATCGACAGGCATCAAAACACCAGTCGGCATTAAAATCAGTGGTCCCAGCTTAACCGAACTCAATACATTAACTGCGCAAGTTGAACAACTGCTCAACACGCTCCCTGAAACCTTGTCTGCATTTGGTGACAAAGCGACAGGCGGATATTTTGTTGATATCAATATCAACAGAGATGAAATTGCGCGTTATGGCTTACATATTGGCGATGTACAAGATGTCATTCAGACAGCCATTGGTGGTATGAATGTCACCTATACGGTTGAAGGCCTGGAGCGATATCCCGTCAATTTGCGTTATCCACGGGATATGCGTGATAACTTAAATGAGCTTAAGCGCACCCTGATATCAGCACCAACCGGCGCCCAGATTCCATTATCACAACTGGCCGATTTAAGTCTGAAACGGGATGCCCCAGTCATCAAGACAGAAAACTCACGGCCCAATGCCTGGGTCTATATTGATATAAAATCCGATGATATCGGCGGCTATGTAGAGAAAGCACGTCAATTGATTGATGAAAAGGTATCGCTGCCACCGGGTTATACCCTCAGTTGGTCAGGGCAGTTTGAGTATATGCAACGTGCCGCAGAGCGACTTAAGCTGGTGATTCCTCTGACACTGTTACTTATCTTTTTATTGTTATACCTCAACTTCCGTAATATTCGGTCACCGCTTATTGTGATGCTGTCGATCCCGTTTGCCAGCATTGGCGGTTTATGGTTGCTGTATTGGCTTGGATTTAACTTCTCTGTTGCCGTTGCTGTCGGTTTTATTGCACTAGCTGGCGTTGCCGCTGAGATTGGCGTGTTAGTTCTAACCTTTATCGATCAGAAGATAGATGAAGTCAGGAAACAGAACCCACAACAACAACTCACCAAAGAGGCTATCTGGCAAGCTGTGTTTTCAGGCAGTGCAGAAAGAGTCCGTCCAGTTGCCATGACCGCTATCGCCATTACCGCTGGCCTGCTGCCCATTTTATGGAGTCATGGTACCGGCAGTGATGTGATGCAGCGCATTGCTGCGCCTATGGTAGGCGGGATGATTTCCGTTACCGTATTAGCCTTGTTTGTTTTACCGTTAATTTATGGTTTGGTTTTACAGTTTATTGAGCGTCGAAAATAGATGTGTCATGCAAACATAAGTCAGATATTAAACGCCGCCAGTATTGCACAGGGTTTGCTTTCCCCGCCTGCAGCGCAGTTACCCGCCAAGCGTTTTAAACTGTCACGTGCTTG
>NZ_DIAC01000118.1:5022-6658 GCF_002414625.1 Methylophaga sp. UBA5088
GTGCTTGCTGCATTTCAGCTATTTTGGCGTCCAGCTCTTGTAAACGTCGCATGGCTAGTTGATATGCGCGGTGATGATCTTGTGTCGAATCAAGCCCTATGAGCTCTTTAATCTCACGTAAAGTAAAGCCTGCTTCCTGTGCTTTACGTATAAATTTGAGACGACGCAAATCATGCTGCCCATATCGACGAATACCTCCAGTGCTATCAGGCGTATCAAGTAAGCCTTTGCGTTGATAATAACGGACGGTTTCCACCGTCACATCGACTTGTTTAGCGAACTGCCCGATGGTCCAACTGTCTTTTTTCATAAGGATATTGACTCTGTACTATGGTACGTACTCTATAGTCTAACCAAGCTCATAAGTTTAATCATCACCATTACTGTCAATTGGGTAGAAAACAGCAATACCCTATTGATAAAACAATTATTTCAGGAGAAGACAATGGCGACTGATCCCGTATGTGGTATGCAGGTTGATGAAACCTCTGCAAAATACCAAACCAGCTATAAGCATAAAAATTATGCGTTTTGCTCTCAACACTGCTTAAATAATTTTAAGGCGGATCCCGAGTTTTATCTTAATAAGCCTGAAACAGAGTCGGCGAAAAGTTGTTGCAGCGGCAAACATGATCATCAGCCTAGTTCAGATAAACACCAGCATACTCATGCCGATGCCAAAGGCGACTATATTTGCCCCATGTGTGAGGGTGTTCGAAACGATGGGCCTGGCAGTTGCCCGAAATGTGGTATGGCATTAGAACCTGAACCCCCCGTTTCAACTAACCAGAAAACCGAGTACACCTGCCCAATGCACCCGGAAGTCATACAGGATGAACCTGGTGACTGTCCGATTTGCGGTATGGCCTTGGAAGCTACCACCGTTGAAGTCGAGCCGGATAACAGCGAATACAAAGACATGTTAAAACGCTTCATTATTGGGGGGGTATTAACATTACCTGTGTTTTTAATTGCCATGTTACTGGAAATGGCCCCATCACTGTTTCCAGCAGAGAGCAGTATCCAACAATGGTATTGGGCTGAGTTTTTACTCGCCACACCTGTTGTATTCTGGGCTGGCTGGCCATTTCTGGTGCGTGCTGTGCAATCAGTGAAAACTGGCCACTTAAATATGTTCACCCTGATCGGACTTGGCGTGAGTGTCGCCTGGACATACAGCATCATTGCATTGCTCTTTCCTGGCGTATTTCCAGTCAGCATGCAACACGACGGTGTGGTAGCCGTTTACTTTGAAGCTGCCGCCGTCATTACGGTGTTAGTACTGTTGGGTCAAGTATTAGAATTGAGGGCTCGCAGCCAAACCAATACTGCCATCAAACTATTAATGGATTTGGCGCCAAAAACAGCACGAAAAGTCACCGACTGTGGCCATGAAAAAGATATCCCACTGGATCAAGTCAAAGTGGGTGACAAATTACGGATTCGTCCTGGTGAGAAAATTCCTGTTGATGGCTTGGTCATCGAAGGCGAAAGTCACATTGATGAATCCATGGTCACAGGCGAAGCCATGCCGGTGAATAAAAAAGTCGATGACAAACTGGTCGGTGGCACAGTCAACGGCACTGGTAGTTTGTTAATGCAGGCTGAAAAAGTGGGTAGTGACACCCTGCTCTCA
>NZ_DIAC01000118.1:6804-10640 GCF_002414625.1 Methylophaga sp. UBA5088
AAGTCGCAGGCTATTTTGTACCGACTGTGATTGCAGTGGCCATTATTACCTTTATTGTCTGGTTTGTAGTTGGGCCTGACCCAAAACTGGCACATGCTTTAATCAATGCTGTGGCAGTATTAATCATTGCCTGCCCTTGTGCTCTGGGTTTGGCGACGCCGATGTCAATTATGGTGGGCACCGGCCGTGGTGCAGCTCATGGTGTGTTGATTAAAAATGCAGAAGCCTTAGAGAGTATGGAAAAAATCGACACGCTGGTTGTCGATAAAACCGGCACCTTAACTCAAGGTAAACCTGAGCTTTCTGTTATCGAAGCCGTTGTTGGCTTTGAAAAAAATGCTTTATTGCAGTGGGCTGCCAGCCTGGAGCAACATAGCGAACATCCGCTGGCAACCGCATTAATTGCGGCAGCAAAAAAACAAAATCTATCACTTGCTGAAGCCAAACAGTTTCAGTCACATACCGGTCAGGGAATCAGCGGCAGCGTTGATGGTAAATCTATTTTGTTTGGCAATAAAGCCTTGATGCAAGCCAATAAGGTTGATGTCAGTGGGCTTGAATCACGAGCAGAAGCATTACGTCAGCAAGGTGACAGCGTGATGTTACTGGCTGTAGACGGTCAAGCAGCTGGACTAGTTGCCGTCGCAGATCCGATTAAAGACACCACCAAAGCCGCTATTGATGCCTTGCATAAAGAAGGTATCCGTATTGTGATGCTGACCGGTGACAATCATGTCACAGCCAATGCTGTGGCAAAACAGCTGAACATTGATGAAGTGCATGCTGATGTGCAACCGGAACAGAAAAATCAGCATATTAAAGATTTGCAAAGTCAGGGACGTATTGTCGCAATGGCTGGTGATGGTATCAACGATGCGCCAGCACTGGCTCAGGCAAACATTGGTATAGCGATGGGCACAGGCACCGATGTCGCTGTTGAAAGCGCTGGCATGACTCTAGTGAAAGGTGATTTAAGAGGTATTTATCAGGCGCTCAAACTGAGTCGGGCCACCATGAAAAATATCCGACAAAACCTGTTCTTTGCCTTTATTTATAACTCGCTGGGTGTGCCCGTGGCCGCCGGGATTTTATATCCATTTTTTGGATTATTGCTTTCGCCGATGGTGGCAGCCGCCGCGATGAGTCTCAGCTCAGTATCCGTTATTGGCAATGCTTTACGCTTACGCCGGTTAAAGTTATAAGCTTTTCAGAAGCTTAAACTTGTTCTTCTTTAAAGCAGAGTCATGGTCTTGTGGCTCTGCTTTTTATATCTCATGTGACCAATTACCTCTCATCATGCGTACTCATGTTAATCTCTGCCATGTAGACAAGCTTAACCACAATAAAATGATATAACTCAGCGCTTATGGAGAGAATTATGCGATTAGAATCACTCGCCTTACATCACGGTTATGAATCTGAACCGACGACTAAATCAGCTGCCGTTCCTATCTACCAAACGACCTCATATACGTTTGACGATACTCAGCACGGCGCTGATTTATTTGACCTGAAAGTTCCGGGCAATATTTACACACGAATTATGAACCCAACCAATGACGTGCTGGAAAAACGTCTTGCCGAGATGGAAGGCGGTATTGCTGGTCTGGCCGTGGCATCCGGCATGTCAGCGATTACCTATGCTATCCAGGCGATTGCGGAAGCAGGTGACAATATTGTCAGCAGCACTCAACTCTATGGTGGTAGCTTCAACCTGTTTGCACATACCTTCCCGCGACAAGGGATTACGGTGCGTATGGCCTCTTTTGACGATTACGACAAAATCGAAAGCCTGATTGACGAGAAAACCAAAGCCTTATTCTGTGAATCAATTGGTAACCCTGCCGGTAATATCGTTGATATACAGCGTTGGGCTGAGATTGCTCATCGTCATGGTGTACCGTTAATTGTCGATAATACAGTAGCCACACCTTATCTTTGCCGTGTTTTTGATCATGGTGCAGATATCGTCGTGCATTCATTAACGAAATACATCGGCGGTCATGGCACAACAGTTGGCGGCATGATTGTCGACTCAGGTCGTTTTGACTGGGTGGCGAATAAAGATCGTTTCCCGATGCTTAACGAACCTGATCCTTCTTACCATGGCGTGGTCTATACAGAAGCATTAGGGCCTGCCGCCTATATTGGTCGTTGTCGTGTCATTCCGCTGCGTAATACGGGTTCAGCCTTGTCTCCTCACAGTGCCTTTTTATTAATGCAGGGTCTTGAAACCTTGGGTTTAAGAATGGAACGTCACTGTGAGAATGCACTGAAAGTCGCTAATTATTTGCAACAACACCCTAAAGTGGAATGGGTCAATTACGCGGCTTTAGAAAACAGCCCCTATCATGCGGTCTGCCAGAAAATTACCAAAGGTCAGGCTTCCGGTATTCTCAGCTTTGGCATCACCGGAGGCAAAGAAGCAGGTGCCCGCTTTATTGATGCTTTGCAGATGATTTTACGTCTGGTCAATATTGGTGATGCAAAATCACTGGCCTGCCACCCTGCTACCACCACTCATCGTCAGTTAAACCCGGAAGAGCTGGCCACCGCAGGCGTATCAGAAGACTTAGTGCGGATTTCGGTCGGGATTGAACATATTGACGACATTATTGCTGATATCGCTCAGGCACTGGAAAAAGCATAAAAACAGCTTTGTTTATCTCAACCTGATCTCACGGTCAGGTTGAGCATATTATTTTTTATTGCCACTCGCCACGCTTATAATGACACCTCTTTAAGTTGAGAGCGTTCTCCGTGCCATAGCCAACGCCTATCAAAAAAATGACTAAACGCCTACCTAACAAAGGTTTACATCCTAGAAACCTTCATAATCACGGTTATGACTTTCTTGGGTTGATAGCCAGTCATCCCCGCTTAGACGCTTTTGTATTCACCAATGATTTTGGTCATTTATCTATCGACTACAGTGATGCTGAGGCCGTCAAACAGCTAAATGCCGCTTTGCTGGCACATCATTATCAAATCAAGGACTGGTCTATCCCCGATGGTGCCTTGTGCCCGCCGATTCCTGGACGCGTCGACTATATCCACTACATAGCTGATTTATTAGGTGTTACAGATCGCACTAGCGATATCCGAATGCTCGATATAGGTATTGGCGCCAATGGCATTTATTCTCTGTTAGCCAGTCGGTGTTATGGCTGGCAATGTGTGGGCAGTGATATCAATGAAACGTCAATCAACAATGTCGCCACCATACTCGATAACAACAAAACATTAGAAACGCAGGTGACACTGCGTCATCAGCCAAATCCACATCACATATTTGAAGGCATCATTAAGCAAGGTGAGCGATTTGATGTGAGCGTGTGTAATCCGCCTTTTCATGCTTCTGCTGAAGCAGCATTAAAAACGCATCAACAAAAACAACATAATTTAAAGCTAAAAACCAATAAGCCTACATTGAATTTTGGCGGTTCAGCAGCCGAATTATGGTGCAATGGTGGTGAGAAATTGTTTCTCAAAAAGATGATTCGTGAGAGTCAGGCGTTTGCCGAGCAATGTCGTTGGTTTACGAGTCTGGTGTCAAAAATTGAGAACGTAAAACCCGCAATCAAGTTAATTCAAAAACTGGGCGCTACTGAGGTAAAACAAATTGATATGTATCAAGGTAACAAAATCACACGTATCCTCGCCTGGACGTTTAATTAAAACGGTCAGCAGTCGCTAACGAACCTTCACTAAGTTGCGACCAGCCGCTTTCGCCTCGTACATAGCTTCATCCACCTTGTTTATGGCATCGTCAACACTATAGGCGGGATCAAGGGATGTGACACCAATCGAGGCCGTTACTTGTAATGTGTTACCTT
>NZ_DIAC01000118.1:10732-18478 GCF_002414625.1 Methylophaga sp. UBA5088
GTAATGTGTTACCTTCTTTATCGTAAATAATCTGCTGTTCTGCAACCATGCTGCGAATACGCTCTGCCACATGTTCGACTTGTTCTAATGTGGTATTGGGCATGCAAATCAGGAATTCTTCGCCACCGTAGCGATAAAGCTGATCATAAGGTCTCAATACGTGCTGTAAACATGCGACCGTTTTAATCAATACCTCATCGCCGACTGAGTGCCCGTAGTTATCATTCACCTGTTTAAAGTGGTCAAGATCGAGCATAGCCAATGCGCTGGGTTGTTGGCTTCGTTTTGCCAGAGCATGCTCTTTATTCAGTTCAGCCTGCATACCGGCTCGCGTCTGAGCCCCAGTTAAGGGATCCAGGTTCTGGACCAAATCGGCGAACTCGTGACGTAATGCCTGGAACTGTGTCCGCATCTTTTCAAGCTCATCGTTAAACTCATCAAACAAGCTCACTGGAATCCCTTGATCAGACACGACAAGCTCAATCAGTTGCTTCGCTTTTCTGTGCATCTTTTCATGGGCTATTTCCAGAGACACAAAGGTGGGATGCTCCTGAATCAGCTCGATATGTGAGGTGTACAACCACTCACCAAATTCACATGACTTATGTGCATCATTTTTGAGATCTTTTTCATCAGGTGCCACGCGGGACACTAACACTCGCAAAAGCCGTTGATACCATTGTTGATGACTGTCTATCGCTTTATCTATTTCATCAATAACAAAGCGTAATTGTTGGTGAATCACCGTTGTCATGCCTGCCCATCCGATTGGTAATGAATATAGAGCCGACGATGTCAGACTCTCATTTGACTATTCCATATTAGCGTTTGCTAAACAAGCCTTATTTGATTTATCCAGTCATGACACGTTTGATACGCTCAGCAGCTTCTACCAGCAAGGACTCATCTCTTGTATAGGCAAAACGACAATGTGACCCAGCTTGGTAATGACCAAAATCCAAACCTGGTGTGATAGCGACACCGGCTTGACTTAGCAGGAACCGGGATAAAGCCATACTATCGGGTATCTGCTCATTCAGCAGTGTTGAACAATCTGCATAAAGATAAAAAGCACCTTGTGGCGTGACGGGTATGGAAAAGCCGATATCTTTCAATAATGGCAGCAAGGTATTTCGGCGGCGCTCAAAGGCTTGGCGACGTTGTTCTAATATCGCTAAGGTATTGGACTGAAACGCCGCCAGTGCGGCATATTGCGACATGGTCGTTGGTGCAAGAAACAGATTCTGGGCTAATTTGTCCATCACTTCGGTATAGCCTTCCGGCACCATTAACCAGCCCAAACGCCATCCCGTCATACCAAAGAATTTAGAAAAGCTGTTGACGACAAACACCTGATCACTCACCGATAAGGCCGTGGGCGCGTGAAAGCCATCATAGGTAAGGCCATGATAAATCTCATCAACGACTAGATGGCCTGATTTTCTCGCGACAGCAGCAGCTAACTCCTTGAGGTCTGGTTGGGTTAACACCGTGCCTGTTGGATTAGATGGTGAAGCGACTAAAGCCATCACGGTATTATCATCCCAATATTGCTCAATATGCTGAGCGGTGAGTTGGTATTGGTTATTCGCATTAACCGGAATACTATTGACGCGTCCTTCAACAAATCTGGCAAAGTGTTTATTGCAGGGATAACCGGGATCCGCCAACAACACCTGCTTCTGTTTCTCGAGTAACGCTCCCATTACCAAAAGTAATGCGCCTGATGCGCCTGGTGTGACAATAATTCGCTCAGCATTGACCTTTACCTGATACTGCTGTTCATACCAGCCAGCAATTGCTTCTCTTAATTCAGGCAAACCACACGCTGGGGTGTAATGCGTCTTACCTTGCTTTAATGCATGCATGCCGGCTTCGATAATCGGTTGAGGTGTGTCAAAGTCGGGCTCCCCCACTTCCATATGAATGATGTTCTGTCCTGCCGCTTCCAGCTGTTTAGCCTGAGACAAAATATCCATAACGTGGAAGGGAGAAATTGCGTTTGCGCGACTGGCGACTTTTTTGGTCATGCCGTATCCGTTTGAGTTTTAAGGTGAAATAATTGGCGGCTAGTTTAGCAAATTCAGCTGGTTTAACAGCAGCTATTGAAAAGGCTTGCCAATGCCCATACATAGGCGTACTAATCTACTGTTGAAAAAGATAGACAGGTGCGCGTTTCGGTGCCATGCTCTCTGGTTTTTAATCAGACTGATGTCGAGACGAAGAGAAAAAGTGATGGTTTTTTATTGTTAAATAATCAATTATCACCACACCCGTTCATCGACGTTAATTTTAATTTTGCACAAGCTGGGCGCTTCTGGTATAGATTCGCCCTTGGTTTTAGAAAGTATGAGGTTTCAAGATGGAAAACACTCAAGTCGACACTAAGATTACTCCTTACCAGGAGGAAGCAGGCGAAGAGTATATGAACGATGCTCAAGTTGAGCACTTTCGTCAGATTTTAGAAAACTGGAGAGCACAGCTTCGTGCTGAGGTCGACCGCACCGTTCATCACATGCAAGATGAAGCGGCCAACTTCCCCGATCCAAATGATCGCGCCACACAGGAAGAAGAATTCACACTTGAGTTACGCACACGTGACCGTGAACGTAAATTAATCAAGAAGATTGATGAGTCACTGGTGGACTTAGAAAAAGGTGACTACGGTTTCTGTGAGTCATGTGGTACTGAAATCGGTATTCGTCGTTTAGAAGCTCGACCAACAGCAACGCTATGCATCGATTGTAAAACTCTGGACGAAATCAGAGAAAAGAACCGCATCTGATTCGTCTGTTATAAGGCGTTGTTTCAAAGCATCAGGATTGATGCTTTAAGACCTCATACGCATAAAAAAGCCCCGATATCGGGGCTTTTTTGTATCGTCTCTTTCAACCTCTAATCATTAGATGGCTCATAGGTATAAAGTAAATCTACACCACTTTCAGTGCCCGATTCTGCTTTTAACGCCCAGATTTTACTTAGCTGATATCGAAGCTCCACACTACTGACTGAATCAAACACGCCAATCCCGTAGCTTAGATAGAGTTTTGGTGATAAGTATTTACCAATCGTCAACGCTGCATTTTCTTTACTATCACCGGTAATAGCAAACTCATCCAGACCAAACGTGTTAGCAATATCGTCACCAATCATCGCCCCATTTTGTAGGCCAATACCTGTCGCCGCTGAGGCCAATAGCGCCGCATCGGTGGCGCTGGCTTGCTCAATCGGTTTGCCTAAAATCAAATAAGATAAAATATCATCCTGACTCATATCAGGATCAGAAAATAACGTTGCCTGAGGTGCACTCACATTACCTTCAATATACAGGCCTGCAGTCACCTCTTTTGTTTCTCGTACTGCTTTAATATCCAGCTCAGGATTATCAATAGGACCAGAAAAACGAATTTTGCCATTGTCGACTTTCAACAACTGTCCATAGGCAATATAGCTTCCGTCTTTAAGCGTTATCTGGCCATTACCTAGCAATACATCATTAGGGTTACCTGACACCTGCAAATTACCCGTCAAACGTCCCTGAAATCCCATAGCTTTGATCTGAACTTTGTCACCAAGACTGACCGTGATATCCAACTGAGTTTGTGAGGAACTCACCTGTTCCGTTTGGGTATCTGAAATGACCTTCACATCCGTACTGGGGCTCACTGATGAGTTAAACCGAGTCGGTTCAATCTGGGCGCGTGGAATCGATACTTTCCCTGTGACTTTGGTGGCTTCCGGAGTCACTGTAATCGTCATATCGGGCTCAGCAATAACCAGTGCTTCAGGTGTGTTCATCACTTCAAGCTGTGACCCTGATACATTTGCAGTCAGCGCCCAGCCCGAGTTCTGTAGCACATATTCACCTGTGACATTAAGCTGCCCTTCACCGGATTCAGCCGTTAAGGTCATCTGAACCTTGTCAAGGTTACCGTTAATATCCGCTTGGATATTTTTCACAATAATTCCGGCATCCACCACGCTAACCTGTCCATCAGCCAACTTCGCTTTACCATCAATCTCTGGTTGCTCTATGGTTCCGCTAATACCGATATTGACATCCAGCTCGCCTTGCAAGCCTTCAATGGCCGGATGTGAAAATTGTAATGCTGACATATCCGCGATATGGGTAGTGATCTTACCTTTTAGTGCTGCCTGGTTTGGGTCGGCCATTAAAGCCTCTGCACTGGCTGTTGCTATGTCTGCATTCATGGCTGATACACCCTCTATTTGAGGTTCAATGTGCAGCTGTGCTGTGGTCTGAGTTTCATCTAACTGATACTCAATAAAGGTATTTTTCAGCGTAACGGCTTGCTTTTGTTGAAGGTCTGACTGATTAAGCTGAACAGAACCATTTTCTAAAGAAATTTTGCCTGCCCCCGTCATCTTATTGTGCTTATCTGCAGCCAGGCTAAAGCGGCCTTTTAACTGTCCTTGCAGCTGCTCAAGTTCCACGGCTAGTGGCTCAAACAACGTCAAAGGTAAATCCGCAAACTCGCCTGATACTTGCCACTGTTCTTGAGAATGTATTGCAGCCAAACAGAGATTTCCTTTTTCAGACTGCCAGCAGTGACGAGGAATATCTTGCTGTTGCGCACTGAGTTGGAGCTCACCTTTTTCTCTCAGTTGCCAAACACCCGCCTGTTCATTACCAAAACTGAATTGACTGAACTGTCCTGTCCATATTTCCTTGTTCAGCTGTCCGTCTGCTGCTAAATCGAGATTGATCATGTTTGAGTCAACATTAAGCTGTATTTGGTGAGACTGTTGTTTTCCTTGCACAGCAAGCTCAATACGGTTAATGAGTTGATCGGATAGCATCAGTCCAGTAACAAGAATGTGGCTATTGATATTGGCATTAGTTTGCAGACTGACATCAATATTGCCTGAGAGTGTCTCTACTTTTGTTGTTTCAAAGGCAAGGGCTTGGCCATTAATCTCCGCCAAAATACGTGGTTGTTCGACACTACCTGTTAACTCGCCTTCACCGCTCAGTTGTCCTTGCAAGCCAGGATACAGATCTTGTAGGTCAGGTGAGCTTAATGTCCAGTCAATATCCAGGATGTCATTTTGAAGCTGTCCATTTAAACTCATCTGTGAATCACCTGAGTTTGCTTTGAGGGTATCAATCCAGACATCTTCAGCTTGGGTGCGTAGTTTGGCTTCAATCGCCAGCGGTTTCTGTCTCAGTGTGCCAGATAATCTCAGCGACTCTAATTCGACGGCTAGTTGCTTATTTTTCTGGCTGACTTTTAACGGTACCTGACCGGATAAGTTACCTGGCCATTCTGGCACAATAATCCCAGGGTTGAGCTGTGTTAATGTCAGCTCACCATTCACTAAGGATTCACCCACCCAGGCTAACCGGCCTTGATATTCAACTTTACCCTGCCCCAACTCAACATATAATTGACTTTGCTCAAACCCTATATCGGTTTGTCCATCACCTGAGGCTTTTACCTTCATGGCGACCTCATTTACCGATAAATCAGTTTCTGAGCGTAATGTCATGCTGCTGGTATTGCCTGCTAAACTTAATCGACCTTCCCTTATATCAATAGCTAATTCACTAAGCGAGTCAGGTATGGTGATATCACGCCAATGGGCCTCAAGATCATAAGTGATTGGGGTTGATGACCAGTCAATATGACCTGCCGTATCGATATTTCCCCCCAGACCTTGCATCTCGAGTTGTTCGATTTCAAGCGATGAATCATTGCCTTCCAGCTTTGCCGTGATCGCCACGGGCTCATTCTGGTAACTTGTTACCGTATCCAGCGTAGCTTCGTAATACTTTAATGAACCGGTTAGCATGACTTCGCCTTGCTCACTTTTTATCAACACATCGTCGCCTTGTAATGGCCACTGAAGTTGTTGCCATACCGCCTTAAGATCAAAGGCTATATCAGGTGTATTAGTATTGACCTTGCCTGCGACGGTAATGATTTTTTCGTTATCAGGGCTCGCTGTAAGCTCGATATCCCAGTCAGCCATATCGTCAGTGTTAGCTTGAATAGCTAGATCAATAGCTGGCAATTCCGGCTGTTTCGCCGTCAATTGCAGCGAGCTCGTCATGCTAGACAGCGTGCCTTTAGCATGAAGCTTGACCTTGTTTAGTTCTAATGGCTGCTCAGGCACAAGTTGACTGACATCAACTACATCGGCAGAGACTGTTAATATCCAGTGCAACGAAGAGGTCAGGTCATTAACAACCAGTTTCTGCTCGGATTTAACGGGCTGCTGAACATGCTGAGTGAGTACCAGTTGTTGTTGATTGCCGTCTATATTGCCATCGATGATGACAGTTTCAGCTAAGACATCCGAGATTTGTGCCTGATACGCCAAATCGACCGCATGTTCTGCTGTTAAGCCTATACGCCCTTTCAACTCTAGCTGTCCATCTTCGCGTTCGATGTATAGTTTTTTGATAATGACATCATCTGCTATGGTTTCAAGCTCAAGCTGGACATCTTCCAACAACGTATTGCTTGCTTCAGTTTGAGCAACAGTGACATTTTTAACACTAAGCGTTTCCAGCTTAATGCTCAAAGGTAAATGGATATCCGGCAGTGTGAAGTCAGAACTGGACTGTTCCGTCTCCTGGCTTTGTTCTGATGTGCTCAAGATCACACCATCCACAGCCACTTGTTGAATGAATAACTGGCGTTTTAATAAAGCTGATGGCTGCCATTGCAATACCACACTCTTAATCTGAACAGCGGTTCCCTGCTCTGATTGATAACGAACATCAGATAAAGACAACTTGCCGAATAATTGGCCATTAGCTTCTTTTACATTCAGCGCCGGCACAAATGTTTGAACGATATTGAGTGATGCTTTCAGACCTGACTGAGTCGTCAAAAGCCAGCCCATACTAAGAATGATGGCCACAAAAATAACAATAACACTGATAAGAATAGGCTTACGCATGTTTATAAATCCGGGCCAATAACGATGTGTAATGCAATGGGCTCATCCTTATCTGAGAGTCCCTTTGCTAAATCAACACGAATTAAACCGACAGGTGAACGCCAGCGAACACCAATACCAACGCTGTATTCAATTGGATCACTAAAACTATTAAAAGCGTTACCAAAATCAGAAAAGACAGCCCCGCCCCAGTCTTTAAGAAACATATGTTCGAGCTCCACACTACCTACCGCGAGATAACGTCCACCCACGACGTCACCATCAGAGTTTTCAGGCCCAAGAGATTGGTAGTCAAAACCGCGAATACTGTTATCTCCACCAGTAAAAAAGCGCAGCGAACTCGGCAGCCTGTCAAAGTCGCTGACCTCAGTCGCACCGACCGATCCTCGTGTAATAAAACGGCTATTCTCACCAAACGACTGAATGAACTTACCTCTGACGACGATCTGACCGAATGTAATATCTGATAATACGGCTTCAGATGCGCCAGACAGACTCAAAGATAAACGAGCCCCGTGTTTTGTGTAGATAGTATTGTCAGCCCAGATTCTACTCCAAGACATGCCTGGAATAAGTAGTAGTGTCGATTCACTCTCATCAGAAATATCAAAATTTTCCTGTAATACTTTGAGAGAGCCTGTCTCGTCCCAACCCCACCTATCACGTTTGTAATAGCCACCAACAGCGAAGGATTCACTTTCACTAGTATCTGTATCTTGCTGTTTAAATTCAGTATTCACACCCACCGTATTAATGGTTTCACTCCAGAAAGGCATGACATAATCAGCACTGACTGTGTTGGTGACTTGTGATAAT
>NZ_DIAC01000118.1:18650-19261 GCF_002414625.1 Methylophaga sp. UBA5088
ATGTGATAATCGGGCATTCGCTTCGAGCCGGTGTCCTCGCTTGTTCACGTAACGGTTTTCCCAGCCAAGACTTAATCTTGCACCGGTGTCAGTACCGTATCCCAACCCCGCGGTATAAAGTTGTCGAGGTTTTTCTTCCAGGCTGATATCCATAGGCACTAAACCATCATCACGCTCAGCACGATTGGTTTTTACTGAAACAGAATCAAAATAACCACTGTCACTAAGATTCTTTCTTAGCGTTAATGCTTTTGTATTCAGATAGGGTTCACCTTCGGTATATGGGACTAACTTTTCCAGTAATGGCTCACCAACTACCGTGTCTGGAAACAATGTTTGACCAAAGCGGTATCGAACACCTGAATCATAATGAAGATACACGTTGGCGATGTTTTTTGGCACATCGACCTCAACCTCTGATTGAGTCAATTTGCCATCAAAATAACCTCGACTGATACCCAGCGTTAATATCGATTTTTTTGCAGCTTCGTATTTTTGGTGATTAAGCTGCTGGCCTGGCTCTAAGGCAAACGACTTTTTGAGTTTTATAAATTCTGGATCCTCAGCAGCCTCTCCTATAAAAGATAGATCAACCAGAGATAGCTTAATTG
>NZ_DIAC01000118.1:19351-23281 GCF_002414625.1 Methylophaga sp. UBA5088
TCACCAAGAGCAATGGTATAAATGGCTTGCCAGTTGTCTTTGTCATGATGTAATTCAGCGTGGATGTCTGGCTGGTAATAACCAAATACCGTAAGCATTGTGCGCAACTCTTCAATTGCTGAGGAATGCAGTTTTTCCAGATAACGTTGATTTAAACGATCACTGTCTTTTTGTTTTTCAATTGAAAGGCCATTGAGTAAGGTCTTACTCAAGGCTTCATCTACACCGTTGATTTTTACAGTTAATTTAATAGGATCAGAGAGCGATACTGAACTAAAAAATATCAGTATAAATATGAATAATAGTCTGTAAAGAGAGGCTATTGCAGGCAAAATAATCTCGGGTTGAAAGTAAGATAGACAGCTATTATGACAGCAGAATAATGACTTGCCGATGATAAATTGAGATAGGCGTTTTACTTTTTATTGATGAACTTCTGACGATAAACGCTTGGCGCACAGCCAAAAAAACCGGTAAAGCGACGACTAAAGTGACTTAAATCACTAAAACCAAAACTGTAACAAGCATCCGTCACACTTTTACCAGCCTGCATGGCTTCTGCTGCTGCTTTTAAACGAATTTGCTGCTGAAACTCACCCGGCGTACAACCCAATTGCTTTTTAAACTCTACATACAGTCTGCTTCGACTCATACAGGCCTTACGACATAACTGATCCACATCCAGAGGATGAGCAATATTCTGCTCCAAATAATGAATCGCTGCTGTCACACCTGTCGCATCGGGAGATTGCTGGCAATAACTTAATAGAACATCACGCCCTTGTTCCCTGAGTAGTCTAATCACCAGCTCAGTAACACTGAGATCCAACATAATCTCTTTATCTGGATCATTGCGAGTGTACAAAGCCACCATTTTTTCCAGCAAATGCTGAGTATCACCCGTGTGATGTTTATGAATGATTTTGGGCTGATATTCCCACTCGTGATTAGGAGCATCAAGCACAATGAGATCTCGCATACGCTCTGACAGTTTTTCAATTCTATCTTTAGATATCTCTATGGTCAGACACGTTGTCGGATCGGTTTCATTGGCATCCGGAAAATCAATTTCCACAAGTTCACCTGGAGGAACAACGTAAGACTCATGCGGCAAAAACAGTTCACCGTCATTCTTATGCGGGCTATGCATGACTTTTCGACCACTTACCATGCCACAGTAGAGCAATTGCTGCGCTTCCAGCCCAACTCGGCTTACGGCACGATAGGTATCGTAAATGCTCAGTTCTGACTCAGGGCCAGCAAACTGAACTTTATTTTCAGTCAAGAATTGTCGTTTTTCACGCCGTTTTACCAGCGAGAGTTTCTCAATTTTCATCCAGATATCTTATACCAAATTCGAAAATAATTTTGGAATGCTTCTGGACTCTCAGTCAAGTGATTGAGATTTTCAGTCAAGCGCACTTGCCAGTGATGGAATTATCCTGCATCTTTATGTTCAGACTATAACCATAAGCAAAGAGAGAAAGACTATGATCTATGCAAAACCCGGTACTGAAGGCGCTGTCGTCAGTTTTGAATCGCGTTATGAAAACTTCATTGGTGGCAAATGGGTTGCGCCAGTGAAAGGTCAATATTTCACGAATACCACGCCTGTAACAGGTGAAGTGATTTGTGAAATTCCAGAATCAACTGCAGAAGATATTGACTTGGCATTAGATGCCGCCCATGCGGCGAAAGATGCTTGGGGTAAAACGTCTGTTCAACAACGTTCTAATATTCTGTTAAAAATTGCCGACCGCATTGAAGAAAATCTTGAAATGCTTGCCGTGGCTGAAACCTGGGATAACGGTAAAGCCGTTCGTGAAACATTAAATGCCGATATCCCACTCGCTGCAGACCACTTCCGATATTTCGCTGGCTGCATCCGTGCACAGGAAGGCACCATGGGTGAAATCGATGAAACGACTGTCGCATACCACTTCCATGAGCCTCTCGGTGTCGTAGGTCAAATTATTCCATGGAACTTCCCGCTTCTGATGGCAGCATGGAAACTGGCACCAGCATTGGCTGCTGGTAACTGCATTGTGATGAAACCGGCAGAATCAACACCTGTTTCCATTCTCAAACTGATGGAAGTCATTGGTGACTTGTTACCTGCTGGTGTTTTAAACATTGTTAATGGCATGGGTCGCGTTGCTGGTGAAGCATTAGCCTCAAGTACACGTATTGCCAAAATTGCCTTCACTGGTTCAACACCTGTTGGCTCGCACATCATGAAACGTGCAGCGGAAAATATTATTCCATCGACTACTGAATTAGGTGGTAAATCGCCTAACGTTTTCTTCGAAGATATCATGCAACAAGAAGAAGACTATATTAATAAGTGTGCTGAAGGTTTGGTTCTGGCCTTCTTCAACCAGGGTGAAGTCTGCACATGTCCATCTCGAGCGGTTATTCAAGAAAGCATCTATGATGACTTCATTAAAATTGTTATTGAACGCGCTAAGAACATCAAACGTGGTAACCCTCTGGATACTGAAGTACAGGTGGGTGCGCAAGCGTCACAAATGCAATTTGAAAAGATCCTCAGCTATGTTGATATCGGTCGTCAGGAAGGTGCAGAAGTGCTTATGGGCGGTCAGGTTGAGCAACTCGGTGCTGAATTCGACAATGGTTACTACATCCAGCCAACGTTGATGAAAGGCCATAACAAAATGCGTATCTTCCAGGAAGAAATCTTTGGACCCGTTGTCTCTGTAACCACATTCAAAGATGAAGCAGAAGCTTTAGAAATTGCCAATGACACCGAGTTTGGTCTGGGTGCCGGCTTGTGGACGCGTGATATGAACCTGGCTTATCGTATGGGCCGCGGCATTCAGGCCGGTCGTGTGTGGACAAACTGCTACCATATGTATCCTGCTCATGCCGCATTCGGTGGCTATAAAAAATCCGGTGTTGGACGTGAAACCCACAAAATGGTGCTGGAACATTATCAACAAACTAAAAACTTGTTGGTTAGCTATAGCACTAGCCCACTCGGTTTCTTCTAGAAGCCTGTTCACTCCCAAAACTCTCCCTCAATACAAATTGAGGGAGAGTTTTTTATGTCTGCTTAACACACATTGATAATCATTGTATTGTGTTAATTTAGCTAAAGAATAATTATAAAGGTGTCGCATATGGCTCAAGATAATATCGAATCAACCTTACACGAAGATCGTCAATTTCCACCTAGTGAAGCCTTTCTCAAAACGGCATCATTACTCTCAGACCAACTTGATGTCTTATACAAAAAAGCGGAACAAGATCACGAAGCATTTTGGGCTGAGATAGCGCGCCAGGAAATCGATTGGAAACAGCCTTTCACCCAAACTCTAGACGATACTAATGCCCCGCATTACCGTTGGTTTCCGGATGGCAAGCTCAACGTCTCTTATAACTGTCTGGATCGTCAGCTTGAAAAAAATGCGGATAAAACAGCCGTCATTTTTGAAGGTGAAAAAGGCGATGTAGAACATATCAGTTATCGAGAGCTTCATCGTCGTGTCAGCATCTTTGCCAATGCATTGAAAGCACAAGGTATTGGTAAAGGTGATCGCGTCATTATTTACATGCCCATGATTACTGAAGCTGTCGTTGCTATGCAGGCTTGTGCACGGATTGGCGCGATTCATTCGGTGGTATTCGGCGGGTTTTCAGCGTCCTCCTTAAAAGACCGTATCGAAGACACTCAGGCTAAATTGATCATCACCGCCGATGGCGGCTTTCGTGGCGGTAAAACCGTTGAATTGAAAAAAACAACCGATCAAGCATTAGATGCTGGCTGTATGAGCGTCGAAAAAGTCATTGTTTATCAAAGAACAAAACATGACGTGCCTATGCAAGCTGGAAGAGATATCTGGTGGTCTGATGTGACAGCAGATCAGCCTGAAGAATGTGAACCGGAATGGATGGACGCAGCAGACCCGT
>NZ_DIAC01000118.1:23457-27068 GCF_002414625.1 Methylophaga sp. UBA5088
ACCCGTTATTCCTTCTTTATACTTCAGGTTCTACTGGCAAGCCTAAAGGCATTCAGCATAGTTGTGGTGGTTATCTGTTAAATGCCATCACCACCATGCGTTGGGTTTTTGATATTCAGGACTCCGATGTTTTCTGGTGTACAGCTGATGTCGGCTGGATTACCGGTCATACTTATGTGGCTTATGGCCCGCTTGCTACAGGTGCCACACAAGTTATCTATGAAGGCGTGCCAACCGTTCCTGATGCCGGCCGTTTCTGGGATATCTGTCAGCGTCATGGCGTCACCATTTTCTATACAGCTCCCACGGCTATTCGTGCATTAATGAAAGTCGGTGATGAAATCCCAAACAGTTATGACTTATCTAAGTTACGACTATTAGGCACCGTCGGCGAGCCGATTAATCCTGAAGCTTGGATGTGGTATCACAATGTCATTGGTCAAGGACGTTGCCCAATTGTTGATACCTGGTGGCAAACTGAGACGGGCGCTCATATGATTGCCCCCGTACCAGGCGTTACTCATGCTAAACCTGGCTCTTGTACTCGTCCACTTCCAGGGATTGATGCCGCTATCGTCAATGATGAGGGCGAAGAAATTACCACAGCCAATCAAGGTGGTTATCTGGTCATTCGTAAGCCTTGGCCTTCGATGATTCAAACTATCTGGGGTGATGATCAACGATATAAAGACACTTATTGGCCTTATTTTGGTGGTAAATATTATTTAGCCGGTGATAGCGCCAGACGTGATGATAATGGCTTTTTCTGGATTATGGGCCGTATTGATGACGTGTTGAATGTGTCTGGTCATCGCCTGGGTACCATGGAAATTGAGTCCGCTTTGGTGGCTCATCCACTCGTAGCAGAAGCCGCTGTCGTTGGTCGGCCACATGATGTGAAAGGTGAAGCGGTATTTGCCTATGTTGTACTAAAAGGCGATCGCCCTGAAGGCGGCGAAGATGAAGAGCTAACGAAAGAACTGCGTAACTGGGTGGGTGAACAAATTGGACCTATCGCTAAACCTGATGATATCCGTTACTCAGATAATTTACCTAAGACTCGCTCCGGTAAAATCATGCGTCGTTTACTAAGAACCATTGCCAAAGGTGAAGAAATTACCCAAGACACATCCACGTTGGAAAATGAGTCTATCTTGTTGCAACTGCAAGGTAAGGCTTAATGGCACAACAGGACGCTCGTTCTGAATCTCAACGATTAGATAAATGGTTATGGGCCGCGCGTTTTTATAAAACGCGTGGTCTCGCTGTTGAAGCCATTTCAGGCGGTAAAGTACATGTTAATGGACAACGTGTTAAACCCAGCCGCACAGTCCGTATTGATGACATGCTAACCATTTCAAAGCCACCCTATGAGTTTGAAGTCATTATTCAGGGTTTAAATCTTCAACGCCGCCCTGCTTCTGAAGCTGAACAGCTTTACCAGGAAACTGAGCAAAGCCGTGAAAAACGCGAACTCTTGCGTGAGCAGATAAAGAATGAGCCACTGGGCTTTAGGCAACAGAAAGGTCGTCCTAGTAAGCGGGATCGACGAAATATCATCAAATTTACCCGTGACACCTGAGTTATGTCAGACAAAGATTTCCTTCTCACGCCGATTAAGCAGACTGAGACCGACGCCTTTAAACTAGCCATTGCTATGCAGAGACGTGCTTCTCAAGTCGGTTTTGACTGGCCTGATTCTGTTGGTGTGTTGGATAAAATTCATGAAGAACTGGAAGAGCTCGGCCAGGAAATAAAACAACAATCTGAAAAATCTCACTTGCAGGCCGAACTCGGTGATATCTTATTCGCCTGTTGCAATCTGGCAAGGCATTTGGAGATTGATCCTGAAGAAGCATTGAACAGTAGCAATGATAAGTTCTATCGTCGCTTTAATTATGTTGAAACAGCAGTGACAGCTCAGGAAAAGCAGTTTGCCGATTTTTCACTGGAAGAGCTGGATGCTTTCTGGAACTCAGCCAAGCAACTTGAAAAAGCTGAAGATAAGGATTAGCCGCCAGTCACGCTCATATGACGGAAAATAATCGGCTGCGCTTTGATATCAAAGTCATGGCCTTTAGGTTTAATGTCCATTGAATCAACAATCGCTTGTTTTAAGGCTTGCATATCACCAGGCTGCTGCCGAATAACCTCACGTAAATCCATAGAGTGCTCCTGCCCTAAACACAGTAACAGCCGCCCTTCTGTCGTCACTCTGACGCGATTACAGCTATCACAAAAATTATGACTGTGTGGTGAGATAAACCCAACCTTGCTTGTGGTACCAGCGACTTGATAATAACGTGATGGTCCGCCTGTTGTTTCGATACTGGGCTGCAGGTCAAATGCCGAGTTTAAAGTGGTTAAGACTTCATCGCTGGAGCAATAACTCTCTTCACGTGCATGCGAGACATGACCTAATGGCATTTCTTCAATATAGGAAATATCCAGATCGTTATCTATAGCAAACTGGGCTAAATCAATGATTTCATCTTCATTGCGCCCTTTCATGATGACAGCGTTTAATTTAATACGCTTAAAGTTAGCTTTTTTTGCTGCTGCAATGCCGGCAAGAACTGTGTCTAAATCACCTGTTCTTGTCAGTGCTTTAAATTTTTCCTCGTTGAGAGAGTCCAGACTGATATTAATACGATCTAAGCCTGAATCAGCTAGGGTCTGTGCATATTTTTCCAGCTTGGAGCCATTGGTAGTTAATGTCAGCTCTTTCAGTGAAGTAGAGGACTTAAGCTGGCCTAATTCATTGAAAAGCCAATCTACATCTCGTCTGACTAGTGGCTCACCGCCTGTGATACGCACTTTTTCTACACCGAGTTCGCAAAATGCGCGTAATAGAAAAACAATTTCTTCTAACGTGAGTAATTGCTGGCGAGGCATGAAGGTCATTTCTTCATCCATGCAGTAGACACAACGAAAATCACATCTGTCCGTAATAGACATACGAACGTAGGTCACTTTACGACCAAAACGATCAATCAGTTGTGTGGGTAATTCAGCCATTGTGTTTATTTAACTCTTTTTACTTTCTGTATCGACCCGACAAGATGTTTGGCATGTAGACACCCCGAACACCCGATAAGCAAAACATCGACCAGTGAAAGCATTGAATAACAAAGCGACACCTAGTAGCCACCACCAGTTACTGTCATAGATGGCATAGACTATTATAACGATGCCGATAATAATACGACACCAACGATCCCAAGTAGCCAGATTTTTTTCACCGTTCCACCATAAAAATAAACCCCGCAGTGCGGGGTTTATTAGAAAGCAAATGAACCAGATAGTTCAATTAGTCATCGCCAGAAAAGGCACCAATTAATTGCAGCAGGCTAACAAACAAGTTGTAGATACTGACATACAGTGTGATGGTTGCCATGATGTAGTTAGTTTCACCACCGTTGACGATTTGGCTTGTTTCAAAAAGAATCAGACCAGCCATTAATAGAACAAACATGGCTGAGACAGCTAATGACAGACCTGGCATTTCAAAGAAAAATGCAGCTAGGCCAGCTAAGAAGGCAACCAAGATACCAACAAACAGGAAGCCACCCATGAAGCTGAAGTCTTTTTCACTTTTTACAGCATATGCT
>NZ_DIAC01000118.1:27174-27606 GCF_002414625.1 Methylophaga sp. UBA5088
CAAAGATAATACCTGTGCCACCCAAGGCCTGCATGACGATTTGTGGGCCATTAGGCAAACCTAAGTAGGCATTGACGATCGGACCTAAGGTCAATCCCATAAAACCTGTTAATGCAAAAACAGACACAATGCCCCAGGCACTGTTACGAAGTTTAGATGTTAAGAAAAGTAAGCCAAAATACCCAACCAAGGTAATAATAATGCCAGGGTGAGGCAGGTTGAGTGCCATAGATAATCCAGCAGTCATGGCACTAAATAATAGTGTCATGGCTAATAAACTATAGGTATTACGCAATAGTTTATTGGTTTGAACCGCAGACTGCTGTGAACGAACAACAGTTGATTCAGCGTTATAATTCATCAGTGTTTCTCCGTGTTTTTTCCAGTTGATGAAAAGCTTATAGCAATGACACCTATCCTACCCGATAAGTT
>NZ_DIAC01000017.1:0-14374 GCF_002414625.1 Methylophaga sp. UBA5088
TTTGTTAAAGAGCGTTTTGTTGCTGATGTTCGCTGCAACAAAGAAGCGAGAATTATACAGCTCTCTGCCTGACTGTCAACTTAATTTTTTACTTAATTTTCTAAGTCATCGTTTAAGTTAGTTGCTGATATTGGCTGGCCTTTACGACCTGCCTCGTCTGCAAGAGGAGCGCATATTACGCGAGCATTTTCATGAAAGCAACACAAAATCGTAATATTTTTGTCATATCACAATAACCCCTCTTTTGAACACCATGATTTCTTTCTCATCTTAGTGTTAACTAATTAATAAATAAGGTGTAATGATATAAATGCCTTTTTTGAGCAATCCATGACCAAACACTCTTCCCCAGTGACTCTATAGCTAATTGAGCGGCACACTTAATAAGAAAGCGCTGCACTTAGTGTGATTTACTACTGATAAATCACATTTACCTAGTATGAGCACGATTATTACCTTCAATTACGCTCTTAAGGATGCATAGTCAAATTAGACTAGTTGGCTCATCTTCATTGATGAAACCATTACTAAAGTTTTACTCATGAGAAAAAGATCTAGAGGCAATCATTAGAACTCAATGATCTCAACCTTCTGTTTTAAACTTTTTGAACTCTAGTCTTGGAATAGTCTTATTGCTATAGGACGATAACGAGTGAATCGTAGGTTTGTTTAATTATTTATTGCAGCTGACATTTAAAACTCTGCACAGATGAATTATCTGATTTTGTGATTTAGCTCATGCTAATCATAAACGACAGGCAATAAAAAAGGGCTATGCTATGAAGCATAACCCTTTTGAATTTGTGGTGGGCCGTCTGCGACTCGAACGCAGGACCATCGGATTAAAAGTCCGGTGCTCTACCAACTGAGCTAACGGCCCAAACCAAGCGGCATATAATACCGTTTTCTAAATAAATGACAACCCCTTTTGTGGATTTTTTTTAAATTAATTGTGAGGTGTCTATGCTCAATACTGTCAAACCAGACGAGGCGACACTCAAAACAGCTTTAAACAATGCTGAACTGATGATCGAGACCGGTCATGATTATCACCATGTCGCTCAGGCTCTATTATATTTGAATGAAAAAAACCAACTGATGAGCGATATGATAAGTGCAATCGAACGCTATCTACAATGTGAAAAAAACACGCCAGCAACGAACGAACTAGAAGAAATTTTACAGCGTTTTAAAACCTTAGAGACCGAGTCATTATTAATGACAGAGACAGAACTCAGTGTGGATTAAGCTTGATAGCGTGTTGGATCAGCTATTCCTGCTTGCATAAATCCTTCATGGCGAAAGCGGCATGAATCACATTCACCACACGCTCTGCCCTCACTATCAGCTTGATAGCAGGAGACTGTGAGACTGTAATCGACGCCTAATGAAATACCTTTCTCAATAATCGCCTGTTTACTCAGATCAATAAGCGGGGTTTCTATAGTTAATTTATTGCCTTCAATTCCTGTTTTTGTCGCTAAATTGGCCATCGTTTCAAAGGCCGCTATATATTCAGGCCGACAGTCAGGATATCCAGAATAATCTACCGCATTAACACCAACAAAAATGGCATCAGCTTCTAAAACCTCTGCCCACCCTAATGCAATTGATAAAAACACCGTATTTCTAGCTGGTACATAGGTGATTGGAATACCATCCTGGTGCTGTTTAGGTACAGCGATTGTGTTATCAGTCAATGCAGAACCACCAATAGCTGTCAGATCGATATTGATTACTTTGTGCTCTACCGCACTCATTGCTTCAGCAAGAATGGCAGATGCGTTTAACTCTGCGCGATGACGTTGACCATAATCAAAGCTCATGGTGTAACACTGATAGCCTTGTTGTTTTGCAATTGCAAGTACTGTGGCTGAATCAAGACCACCAGATAAAAGAACGACAGCTTTTTTCATCGTCCTTTCTCCTCTCCCCAGAGGTATTTATGCATTTGAATTTGCATTCTCACCGGTAAGTTATCGGCAACAACCCATTCAGCGAGCTCAGCAGGCTGAAGTTGTCCATGAATTGGCGAAAATAAAACTTCACATCGCTCATAAAGTTGGTATTGGTTTAGCTTTTCTTTTGCCCAGTCATAATCATCACGATGACACACGACAAATTTAAGCTGATCATGATTGTTCAATAACTCGATATTTTCATATCGATTCTTACTTTCCTCACCTGATCCCGGCGTCTTGATATCCATAACTCTACTAACACGCTTATCTACTTTACTAATATCCATGGCACCACTTGTTTCTAATGACACATCATAGCCACGATCACATAAAGCGGTTAATAAAGGTATACAGTTTGGTTGCGCAAGGGGTTCACCTCCCGTCACACAAACATACCGAGGATTGAAGGCAGCCACTTGGGCGACAATCTCATCAATATCCATCTTTTCACCACCGTGGAATGCATATTCCGTATCACAATAACCACAGCGAAGAGGACATCCGGTCAATCTGACAAATACGGTCGGTAAACCGACTGTGCGCGACTCACCTTGCAAAGAATAAAAAATTTCTGTTATGCGACATTGCGCCATAAATAATTACCGGCTAAATGTCTTAGTTGGTTGACTGATTAATACGATCTAATCTGGCTTTTGCAAGTCTGGCAGCGGAGCTATCAGGATAGGTCTCAATAACTTGATTCAATGTTGCTTGAGCTCGCTGAGTATCCCCCATTTCCTGTTCACTGAAGCCTCTTTTCAAAAGTGCATCGGCGACTTTTGTACTTGAAGGGTACTCATCAATGACAATTTGAAATAATGCTGCTGCATCAGCAAACTGTCTTAATACATATTTTGCTTCACCCTGCCAGTAATAAGCATTGGGAAGATAGACACTGCCCGGGTACTGTTCAGGGAACTTAGCCAAGGCATCAATAGCTTCTTGATATTGGCCGCTACGCAAGGTTTGCAATGCAGCCTGATAGGCGGCTTCACCATTTTCAACAGCGACAGGAGCTGTGCCAGAAGCTGGCTGATCTGCCGCTTCATCGATACCAGCGTTTGCTACAGAATTATCGGTTAATTCAGTACTGTTCGATGAGTTTGCGGTATTGGCAGAGCTATTATTTTCTAGCTGCTGCATACGCTCATCTAAGTCAATGTACATCTCTTTTTGACGTTTCTCAGCTTGTTCTAACTGATGTCTTAATGTTTCGTTATCACCATTGAGGCGTTGAATCTCATTTTGTAACTGATCAACTCGTGTAATCAGGTTCATCAGACCTTGGCCTTGGATGATTCTCTCCAGTCTTTCTACACGCTGCTGGAGTGGCTCTGTCTCTGCCCAACTGATATTGGGCAGAGCAGCAGCCAGAATCACGGCACAAATGAATTTTCTTTTGCCGTTAATCTGCATTTTTTATCGACCTAAATAAACAATTTCTACACGACGGTTTTGTGACCATGCATAATCATCTGAGCCATCAACTGCCGGTCTTTCTTCACCAAAACTGGTCACTTGGAACTGACTCATATCAGCACCTTGTAACATCAGAATTTGACGAATTGATAAGGCTCGACGCTCACCCAAAGCCAAGTTATATTCGCGTGAACCTCTTTCGTCAGTATGACCTTCTAATCTCACAGTCACATTCGGGTGTTTGGCTAGATATGCAGCATGTGCACGTAGTGTTTCTTGATCTTCTTGTCGTACGTTAGCGCTGTCGTACTCAAAATAAACAACACGGTTTGACAATGGATTCGAAGGATCATTTAACTCATTTCCGTCATAACCATCCTCACCAACGACGACCTGAGTTTCTGAACCGTACTCACTGCCATCAGCGTTACCATTCACACCAGATGTTTGAGCACTCAAATCCTCTACAGCGACATCACCTTCGTTCATCCCTTTATTAGGTGTTGAGCTACATGCGGCTAACCATAAAAGCGGAACAAGTACCGCGAACAATTTTAACTTTTTCATTTAACTAACTCCTATCACTCTTACTTTTTAAAAGGCGACCATGCCGGTTCACGTACCGCACTGCCTGACTCTCCCAGGCGTTGTTTAATTCGGCCATCAACGGACACTGCCGCTAATACACCTCTGCCTTTTTGCTCAGTCGCATATAAAATCATACGGCCGTTTGGCGCAAAGCTCGGGGACTCATCAGCTCGCGTTTCAGTTAACACCTGAACCGCGCCTGTTTCTAAATCCTGCACAGCAATATGGAATTTGCCGTTAACGCCATGCACCATTGTCATCATGCGTCCATCAGGAGAAATATCTGCAGAGGCATTATAGTTGCCTTCAAAGGTAAGCCTTTCAGCACGCCCACCATCTGCATTTACTTTATATATTTGTGGCCTTCCACCACGGTCAGACGTAAATAAAATCTCACGACCATTAGGCATCCATACTGCTTCCGTATCAATTGCCTGTGAGTTATGTGTGACTCGCGATAGTTTGCCTGAACTTAATTCTAAGACATAAATCTCAGGATTACCGTTTTTTGATAATGTCACCGCTAATTTTTTGCCATCTGGTGACCATGCAGGTGCACTATTTAGACCGCGAAAAGAAGCCACAGATTGTCTTTTACCCGTACTGAGCTCTTGTACAAAAATTTCAGACTTTGCATTTTCAAACGTCACATAAGCTAAACGATTATCGTCCGGTGCCCAGCTAGGAGACATGATCGGCTGTCTGGATTGCAATACAGTTCTTGGGTTTGCACCATCTGCATCAGAGATTTGTAAGGCGTAGCGCTTACTGCCATCGGCGTTCTTCATTTCTGTCACAAAGGCGAGTCGTGTTGAAAATACCCCTTTTTCACCTGTCAGTGTTTCATAAACAATATCAGCAATTTGATGCGCTAAAGTCCGCATCCCGGAAGCTGGGACATTATATCGTTTTCCAACTAATTGCTGTGATTTATAAACATCAAATAACTGGAACTGAACTTGATAGTTTTCCCCATCCTGGCTGCTAACTTTACCGATAAGCAGGCCTTCAGAACGAAGTAAACGCCAGTCAGCAAAGTTAACCTGTTGGCCTTCATGAGGCTGGGAAATCAACTCGCTCTGTTTCAGTGGAGCAAAGCGACCACTACTTTTTAAATCATTGCTGATAATACTGGAAATATCCTCTGGAGGCGCAAAACCTTCATTACCAAAAGGGACGACAGCGATAGGAAGTGCAGCTTCCGAACCACCTGTAATTTCAATTGTTAATAAAGCATGTGCAGGCCATGTTGCAAAGAGCATTAATGTCGCGACTACTTTTAACCAGCGTGTGAACATCACTTTCATCCTTTATTCGGGTTTAAAAATAAACTGAAAATCACGTAATGCAGCTGCAGCTTTTGGGTCTGATGGCTGCGGTAATGGTGCTGCTTTATATACAGCTGACTCTGCTGAACGATCAAATACTGCATTACCACTACTTTTCACAATTTTCACGTTTTTAACATCACCACCAGGTAACAGTGAAACTTGGACAGTACACTGCAAACCTGACTGAACGTTGGCCGGTCTTAACCAATAACGTTTAACACGCTGTTGAATCATTAGGCTGTATTGGTCAACCACTCCTTTAACTCGGCGAGCCTCACGTTCTTGCTGTTCTTGTTCTAGCTGACGCTGGAGATCAGATTCAGCGGCTTTTCTTCTCGCTTCCTCTTCCGCTTTACGTTTTGCTTCTTCCAATCGTTTTTTCTCAGCCTCAGCTTTGCGTTTTGCTTCCTCAGCTTTACGCTTCTCTTCTTCTAAGCGTTTTTTCTCTTCTGCGGCTTTTTGCTTCTCTTCTTCTAATCGTTTTCTTTCCGCTTCTGCTTTTTGCTTTTCCTCTTCAAGCCGTTTTTTCTCCGCCTCGACTTTCTGTTTTTCAATCTCCGCCTGTTTACGTTCAGCTTCAATTTTTTGTTTACGTTCTTCTTCGAGCTTTCGCTGTTTTTCAGCTTCTAGACGTTTCTCTTCTTCTTGTTTTCGTTGCTGCTCTAGCTCAGCAATACGCTGCTTCTCTTCCTCTGCAGCTTTAGCACGTTGCTCGGCTTCAATACGAGCACGTTCTTCCATATCCTGATATTCCCTTTCTTTACGCGCCAACTCTTTCTGTGTTTCTTCTAATTGCTCCTGCACTTTTTGCTGGCGCTCTTTTTCTGCGTTTTTCTTTTCTTGTTCTAATTTTTCAAGACGTGCGACCTCTTCTTCAACCAGAGTTTCATCAAGCACCGTTGCCTGAACAATTTCTTTCTGTGGTTCCTGGGCTAATGGTTTTGGCGTTGAGGTCAAATCCATACCGATAATGAACATGGCGAATAACACGACATGTAACACCAGAGATGATGCGCCAGCAAAAAGATTGTCGACGATGTTGTGTTTCATAGTATTACTGAGCGTTCTCGGTTGATTCTGGTTGCTGTGTAATCAGGCCGACACTGGGTGCACCAGCTTTCTGCAATAAAGCCATCGCTGAGATCACATGTCCATAACTCGCAGCGTTATCGCCTTTCACCATCACAGGGGTTTTGGGATTGCGACTTAAAACAGCGCTGGTTATGGCCATCAGTCTTTCTGGTCCTACCGCCTCATCCTGCTTGTCACCCACGGCCGCATAGAAATTTCCCTCAGCATCAACAGACACCACAAAAGGCTCTGTATTTTCCGGTGAATCAACTGGATTCGCATCGGCTTGAGGCAAGTCCACTTGGACTCCCTGAGTTAACATCGGTGCTGTGATCATAAAAATAATCAGTAGCACCAGCATGACATCGATGTACGGAACGACATTGATATCGCTCATCGCCTTACGTCGTAGTCGTCTGTTTGAATGTACAGCCATGACCTAACCTCGGGGTTAACTATGTTGACGCTGTAAAATTGAAGAAAATTCTTCCAGGAAAGTATCGTAACGATTGATTAATCGTTCTACTTCATTGGAATATCGGTTATAGGCGATTACAGCCGGAATGGCCGCAAAAAGGCCCATGGCCGTGGCGATCAATGCTTCTGAAATACCGGGTGCCACCATAGATAAGGTCGCTTGCTGCACATTGCCCAGGGCACGGAAAGAGTTCATGATGCCCCAAACTGTACCAAACAAACCGATATATGGACTGGTTGAACCTGCTGTTGCCAGAAATGGCAGTGAGGTTTCTAACTGATCAATTTCTCTAGCTAGAGAAATTCGCATGACGCGCTGTGCCCCTTCGAGGACATAATTACTGTCTGTTGAAGATTTTTTTAAACGGACAAACTCTTTAAAACCGACTTCAAAAATACCTTCCATGCCTCGGCTGGTATGGGGTCTTGACGAGATATCTTCATAGAGTCGATTAAGTTCATTACCTGACCAGAACTTATCTTCAAAATTATCCGCATCGCGTTTTGCTTTCGCTAATTCCCCCCGTTTACGGAAAATAATCAACCACGAATAAAATGAAATCATTACTAACACCAGCATAACCAGCTTAACGATCAAACTCGCTTCGGCTATTAGGGTGATAATCGATAGATCAGCAGTCACTATGCAACTCCGTCAAAATAAAATTAGGTATAGGTTTTGGGCGAAATGTCTCTGCGTCAAGACTCGCCACTCTGACCAAAGCATCGCACAACAGTTCCTCACCACGATAGATACTTTGTTCAAATACAATACTGGCACCAGCACGTTTTTGTAATCGGGAGGTCACGTGCAGTGCATCATTAAATACCGCAGGACGCCGATAATTAATCTGCATGGAGTGCACAGCAAATAGCAGCCCTTGCTCATGTCTGAGCGTGCTCTGCTCAATGCCTAAGGATCTTAACCACTCAGTCCGGGCCCGTTCCATAAAGTTCAAGTATTGCGAATGATACACGACTCCACCACTATCGGTATCTTCATAATAAACTCGGATTGGCCAAACAAATTCCTGCATAAAATTACTGGCCATCCAACGTCAGATCAGGACTTAATCCCAAGTGTAGCCAAGCACGTTTTGTGGCTACTCGTCCGCGTGGTGTGCGCATGATGAAGCCTTCCTGAATCAGATAAGGTTCTAACACATCTTCAATTGTGCCACGCTCTTCGCCAATCGCCGCAGCGAGGTTATCCAGGCCAACAGGTCCACCTTCAAACTTTTCAATAATAGCCAGCAATAACTTGCGGTCTAACATATCAAAACCGTAATTATCGACATCCAGTAAGTCCAGCGCTTGTCTGGCAATTTCTGCTGTTACCTCACCGTTAAAGCGCACCTCAGCATAATCTCTGACACGTCGCAGTAAACGGTTTGCTATACGCGGCGTACCTCGTGAACGTCGTGCTACTTCATTGGCACCACTGGCATCTAACTTCACATTCAAAATACCAGCACTGCGCTCAACAATCGTACTCAAATCCTTTATGTTATAGAACTCCAGTCTCTGCACAATCCCAAACCGGTCGCGTAACGGTGATGTCAGCGAACCTGCGCGTGTTGTCGCCCCAACTAAAGTGAAGGGCTCCAAGTCGAGTTTGATGGAGCGGGCGGCAGGGCCTTCACCAATCATAATATCGATTTGATAATCTTCCATCGCCGGATAAAGCACTTCTTCAACGATGGGGCTTAAACGATGAATTTCATCAACAAACAACACATCGTTTGGTTCAAGATTGGTCAGTAATGCAGCAAGATCACCTGGTCTTTCCAGTACAGGCCCCGATGTTTGCCGCAAATTAACGCCCATTTCATTGGCAATGATATTAGCTAGGGTTGTTTTACCCAGTCCAGGCGGACCAAATATTAAGGTGTGATCGAGGGCTTCTTTTCGTTGTTTTGCGGCTGAAATAAACAAATCCATTTGTTCACGCACAACAGGCTGACCGATATAATCTTCAAGCGTAATGGGGCGTATCGCACGATCAATACGTTCTTCATCGTTATTGCTCTGTGGCGAAATAAACCGTTCTTCCATGTCAGTTTCTCTGCAATGCCTGGCGAATAATTTGTTCTGTAGTCATGCCTTCACTATCAAAACTACGCAACATTTTATCGGCTTCATTAGGCTTATAACCTAATGCAACGAGTGCTTCAACGGCTTCACTTTTAGCCCCAGCTGTTGTCATTGGCATGTCCGAAACAATGGTATCAATACCCATGGCAGAACTAACCTCTTTGAGTCGGTCACGCATTTCAACAATGAGTCTTTCTGCGGTCTTTTTTCCCACACCAGGTAGTCTTGTCAGGCTGGCAGTGTCCCCTTCCTGAACGCTACGAGCAAAAGCATCCACATCACTGCCTGAAAGAATCGTTAAGGCAAGCTTGGCTCCAACGCCATTGACTTTCAACAGACTTCTAAAGAGTAAACGCTCACGTTCCGTAGCAAAGGCATATAAAAGCTGAGCATCTTCTCTGACCACCATATGCGTGAAAAGCATCACTTCTTCATTTACAGCAGGTAAATTGAAGAATGTCGACATAGGTGCAGATAACTCATAACCAACGCCATGCACATCCAGAACAAGCTCTGGTGGCTGCTTTTCTATAATAATGCCCCGCAAACGTCCAATCATCGACTATATCTTCCTCCGCGCCGAGTGGTGCGCATACCTGCTGGTAATTTACTCTGGCTACCACCAATAGCAGAGTGATGTGCATGAGTAAGGGCGCAGGCCAAAGCATCGGCCGCATCCTCTTCAGGTGATTCAGACAAACTCAAAATCACTGACATCATATATTGAATCTGTGCTTTATTTGCGTGGCCATTGCCGACCACGGCTTTTTTTATTTGTGTCGCGGTATATTCTGACACCGTCAATTGCTGACTGACTGCGGCACATATAGCAGCGCCTCTGGCTTGACCAAGCTTTAATGCAGAATCAGCATTTTTATGTAAAAACACTTTTTCGATGGCCATCATATCCGGTTGATAGCGTTCGATGAGGTCGGTCAGACCTTCAAAAATCTGTCTTAATCTATCAGCAAACTCGCCATCACCGACCATTAAACGGCCGTTGATGACGTGTTTAATTTTTTTTCCATCAATTTCAATAATGCCAAAACCGGTTTTTCTTGAACCAGGATCAATCCCCAGGATACGCGGCATACCTTATGACATCAGCTATTCAGCTGAGCCATGACCTCATCAGAAAAATCAGCATTAGAATAGACTTCTTGCACATCATCCAGGTCTTCAAATGCTTCGATCATATTGATGGCTTTTTGAGCATCATCCACATCTAAACTAACAGTGGTGTCTGGGTGCATGGTTACTTGCGCTGATTCCACTGGTAATTCAGCCGCATCTAAGGCATCTCTTACTGCCGCATAATCTTCTGGCGTCGTGAACACATCGATAGAACCATCATCATTAGTCACAATGTCTTCAGCACCCGCTTCAAGTGCCACTTCCATCACGCTATCTTCATCAGTACCACTGGCCAGCGAGATAATGCCTTTTTTATTAAACAGGAAAGCCACACAACCATCAGTGCCCATATTGCCACCACGCTTGGTGAAAACATTACGCACCGCTGCAACCGTACGATTACGATTATCGGTCATGCAATCGACCATAATGGCTGTGCCATTCGGACCATAACCTTCATAACGAATTTCTTCGTAATTAACCCCTTCCAGTTCACCAGCACCACGTTTGGTTGCACGCTCGATGACATCTTTTGTCATGTTCGCGCCCAGTGCTTTATCTATCGCAGCACGTAAGCGTGGGTTTGCTGCGGGATCACTGCCACCCATTTTAGCGGCGACGGTGATTTCACGGATCAGCTTAGTAAACAGTTTGCCGCGCTTGGCATCCTGTGCACCTTTTCTATGCTGAATATTTGCCCACTTACTATGACCTGCCATGTACTTATTTACCTCTTTTGTTGCCAGCCTGAACGTCACTGCTCAGGCGAATAGTCCTAAATTATCGAACTAATGTATTCCAATTTTTATACACATCGCTACGACCATAAACCTGGTCAAAATACATTGCCTGAAGTTTTTCAGTGATAGGACCGCGCGTGCCTTCACCGATTGGACGGTTATCCAATTCTCTGATTGGTGTCACTTCAGCCGCTGTACCAGTGAAAAAGGCTTCATCAGCGATATACACTTCATCGCGTGTAATACGTTTCTCAACAACTTTCAGACCGATATCGCGTGCCAGTGTCATCACTGTTTCACGGGTGATGCCTTCTAACGCTGAGGTCAATTCAGGGGTGTACAACACACCATCACGCACCATGAAGAAGTTTTCACCACTACCTTCACACACAAAGCCTTGAGCATCTAATAGCAGCGCTTCGTCGTAACCGCAACTGACCGCTTCTTGCAACGCCATCATGGAATTCATGTAGTTACCGTTGGCCTTGGCTTTACACATGGTGATATTGACGTGGTGACGTGTGAACGATGACGTTCTGATACGAATACCTTTTGTCATGTTTTCTTCACCGAGGTAAGCTCCCCAATGCCATGCTGCGACCATAACATGTGTGTTCAGGTTATCTGCACGGATACCCATGCCTTCCGAACCATAAAAACACATCGGTCTAATATAAGCAGAGTCCAGATTATTTTCACGAACCACAGTACGTTGAGCTTCGTTGATCGTCTCTTTATCAAACGGCATGCCCATACCTAAAATTTTGGCGCTACGGAAAAGACGATCGGTATGTTCCTGCAAACGGAAGATAGCCGTGCCTTGTTCAGATTTATAAGCACGCACCCCTTCAAATACGCCCATGCCGTAATGAAGAGTATGTGTCAGGACGTGGACTTTGGCCTCACGCCACGGTACTAATTCACCGTCGAGCCAGATAACGCCATCACGATCTGCCATTGTTGCTACTGCCATATGCTTTATTCCAAGTTCATTGATTAATCTGAGTCTGGTTCTAGGCGATGTCACCTAACCAGCGCTGCCAAATCTGCACAACCTGCTGCGGGAAGTCTTGTAACTGAGACACCGACATTAATGCGGGTTTATCCTGCAATACGCAGTGGTTGGCTTCATTTCGATAGTAACGATATGCGTCGGCCAACATTTCCCCCTCAGCGGGTTCGAGCTTTCCGGAAGCCACCAGCGCTTCCAAAATCCTAATATTATCGGTGTAAACGAGTAATTCAGGCAAGTCCGTTGACCATGCCAACACTGCATATTGCACCATAAATTCAATATCAGTGATACCACCTTTACCCTGTTTTAGATCAAATAGTTGGCTATCACTCTTGTCTAACTGTTGACGCATTTTTGAACGCATGTCTCTGACTTGCTCAGCCAGCGTCTCTTGATCACGGGACTTGGCCAACACCTGTTGACGCGTGTCGAAGACCTTTTGCGCAAGTTCGGCATCCCCCATCACATTTCTTGCGCGTACCAAGGCTTGATGTTCCCATGTCCATGCTTCTTTTTGTTGATAATCAACAAAACCAGAAAATGGACTAACCAATAAACCCGATGCGCCACTAGGCCGCAAACGCATATCGACTTCATAAAGCAAACCACCGGGAGTGACTGTATTCAACAGATGAATCATGCGTTGAGCAAGGCGAGTATAAAATACCATCACATCTACGGGACGCTCGCCATCCGTCATGCCTTCCTGTGCATCATCAAAGATGAAGACCAGATCCAGATCCGAGCCATAACCTAATTCAAGCCCACCTAACTTACCGTAAGCCAGAATAGTCAAACCGCACTGCTTAGGGTCGTTATTATCTGTAATGGGTGGATACCCATGCTTGACCACTAAATGTTCCCAGGCTATTCGCCATACCTGTTCAAGTAGTATTTCCGCCAATTCCGTTAATTGATCCCCCACTCGCATTAACGGCAGTACCTCAGTGACATCGGCTGCCGCTACATGAAGCGTGGCAATTTGTCGGAACTCTCGCAAACGATTCATCAACTGCTCTAAGTCATCCGCATCAACCGAGGATAAAAACTGTAACAGCTGTTTTTTTAACTCTTCTCTCTCAGGTACTTCATAAAGGGAACGAGGATCGAGGAGCTCATCTAATAGCACAGGGTATTTCGCTAGCTGTGTACTTATTAATGGACTAGCAGAACAGAGCTTGACCAGTTGTGACAAGGCCATCGGATTTTCTACCAGCAGCGCCATATAAGCACTTCGACGCATGATGGACTCCATCAGAGGCATTAAGCGGGGTAGACAATCATCAGCGTTATCGACATTTCCAGTGGCTTGTAATAACAACGGTAATAGCTTCTCGAGCCGTTGCTGGCCTGTCTGGCTCAAGTTACGACAAATATGCAGATCGAGTAATTTATCAACAACCGCGAGTATCTGTTCAGGATTGTCATACCCACATTGTTGAATAAAGGTTAATTTCTCTTCCGGTTGAGCATTAAGGAAAGAAATTTTTATCCCAGCACCTTCATCACTGGCTTGAGGCGCCGTCAGCAATTGATCAAAATGCTCCTGTACTTGCTGCCTGTAGTCTCTAAGAGTGGCATAAAACGATGACCAGTCTTCGAAGCCCATACTGAGTGCCAACCTTAATCTTGAAGGCTCATCGCTTGGCAAAATATGGGTCTGCTGATCGGCCCAAGCCTGAATGCGGTGCTCTGTTCTACGAAGAAACGCATAGGCTTGTTTTAACTGATTGACCGCATAGACTGATAACAGGTTTCTATCAGCCAACAGGTCAAGAATCGTTAGAATCGGTCTTTGCTGCATGGGGCGATCTCGTCCACCATAGATCAACTGAAAAACCTGCCCTATAAACTCGATTTCTCGGATACCGCCGGTGCCCAGCTTGATATTGTCATCCATCCCTCTGTGGTGCATCTGTCCGGCAATCATGGATTTCATTTCACGCAATGAATCAAACATGCCGTAATCGAGATAACGTCGATATACAAACGGGCGCAGCATATCTGACAACGCTTTTTTATCCGCTTCATTGCCGGTAATAGCACGCGCTTTAATCATCGCGTAGCGTTCCCACTCTCTTCCCTGGGTCTGGTAATACTCTTCCATTGCATCAAAGCTGGAGACCAAAGCGCCACTCTCACCAAAGGGACGTAAGCGCATATCGACCCGAAACACAAAACCATCAACGGTCTGGTTATCCAGGGCCTGAATCAATTTGCGTCCAAGCCTAACGAAGAACTCGCTATTGCTTAACGGCTTCCTGCCCCCTTCGGTTTCCCCTTCCTCTGGGTATGTGAAGATAAGATCAATATCCGATGACAGGTTTAATTCGCCTGCACCCAGTTTCCCCATGCCTAAAACAATCATCTTCTGCTCACGACCATCATCGTCACAAGGGATGCCATTTATCTCGACCTGCCAGTCATAGAGAAGGCTTAAGGTCTGCTGAATACAGACATCGGCCATGGCGGACAGATCAGCCATGGTTTCGGCTAAATCAGACCAATTAGCTAAATCCCGCCAGATAATACGTACCATCATCC
>NZ_DIAC01000017.1:14475-19689 GCF_002414625.1 Methylophaga sp. UBA5088
ATAATACGTACCATCATCCATTGACGAAAATGACGTAATTTCTGATGTAATTGTTCCTCGCTAGTGATGCCTTCGAGCATGGATTTCAGCTGCTGACGAATCTCATCCAATGACAGTTTTTTCTGCAATTGACCTGATTCAAGCAACTGCGCCAGCATCGATTCCTGTCTTTGCCCCCACTGGTTGACGTAATCACTGGCTGATAAGACATCAGGTGCCACTTTCAGCAGTTCGGGATAAGTCTTTAAGGCATTTTGCCATGGCTCTGGCAATACAAATGCTGAGGACATAAACACTCCGGATAACGATGGAAAAGCATTACTTTACATTAAGCTTGATTAATACCAAATGCGTAAACCATTCTAGCTAGTCAATAAAATAATCAAGAGATATGCACGCTAGTAAGGAGAACAAACCGCTATCAGTCTTCGCTTAATCATTCGCCTTAGGTGATAATCCAGGTTCGCACTAAGTTAGGAGTAAGAAACCATGATGCTAAAACGTACGCTTGCCCTGTTGAGCTTATTGTTGAGTTTTCCCGTTATCGCAGAGAGTGATTGCGCGTCTGCTTTTACTACGCTTGAAATTAACGCTTGTCTCAACGAAGAGTTGCAAGACAAAAAGGACATCATGCAGCAATACTTGGCAGTAGCTAAACAACGCTACAGCGATGAAACCAAAGTGGTAACTGCGATAGAAGCAGGACAATCGGCTTGGGAAGCCTATAAAATATCCCACTGTGACAGTGTTTACACTATATGGATGGACGGGACGATTCGTGGTGCCATGACGCTGAGCTGTCAGATAAACCTGACCGAGGCCAGAACGCATGAGATCTGGTCTAGCTATTTGACCTATATGGACAGCACTCCGGCTATCATGCCTGAACCAGAATTAACGTATGAGTAAACTCATTGCCCAATCATAATGAGCTTGCCCGTTTTTGGATCACGGTAAACCTGACCGACAGACTCATACCCCTCCGCACCACCTTGCATACCTTCAGGTAGCTGCGGTAATTCTTTCATCGATTGAAGTTCCGTCAGGGCATGCTCCGCTTGTTTTGCCTCGGCCTGGAAATGCTCCTGGAGCTGACTACTCATTGAAATTAATGCCGCAATCAGACCACAGGCAAACACCAACATTAAATCTAATAAATTGGCCATAGGGCCTAATGGCTCATCATCATTGCCATCAAAACGACTATGCCGCCAGCGTCTAGCCATGAGCCTGCTCCATGTTCGTTAAAACCTCGTCATACCAGCGGCGTCTCAATCGTCCGAGAACAAAACCGATAATGCCAACAAAGAGGCCCAGAACCGTGGTATCAAAGGCCACACTCATCGCCGTTGTTAAGATACTTAACTCACCATTACCAAGTGCAGATAATCCTGGTCCAAGCGGTATCAGTGTGCCCATCAACCCGAGCATAGGTGCAATTCTGGCTAAAAAATCACTCCGCTCAATTCGTTTGAAAGCTAATTTTTCAAAAGACTCAACCTGACCTGACTGCTGCCACTTCTTCAAACCAGAAAAGCGTTCAGCCAGCGCAATACCAATATCAATAATGCTCAAGGCGGCAAATAACATTAGCGCCCATATCACCGGTTCTAATAAAAATCCGACTAAGTGATGCATCACACCGATGGATTGTGAACTCAACATAACTTACTCCTTGAACTTGGCAGTTGGGGCTCGCATGCCTTTTGCCATGCCAGCCAACACTAACAACGCCACCAGACCTAATATCACATAGAGCCAGAAGCGTTGTTGCTGCGCTTGCTCTTTCTGTTGCTCTTCAGATGAATTCGTCTCTTGCTCAGGCTGAGTCGCTTTTTGCTCGGTGATTTCGGCAATATGACTTGGTGCATCATCCACTTCAGTTTCTGGCATTCTTGCCGCATTTAATACCTCAGCTAATTGCTGTTGATGAGACTCATCCAGGTAATCATTCAACCATACATACAAGGGGTGGGATGGTGAGGTATGGCCACTTCCCGGTAGCCCATTTGCAGAAACTAAATCAGTGAACTGCTGTGCCAGTTGTTCCAACGTAGCCTCATCGGCTTGCCAAAAACCTTTATAGGCTGCAACCAGCATAATCGCCAGCATATTACTTTTCACATGGACGTTATGATCTTGCTCAAGAAAGTCATCTAAGCCCAAGTCTAGTCCATCATCCACATACACCCGTTTAACTTCATCCCATACCCAGCTTTTCACAATGCCGGGATTGGTCACTTGCCAGCCCCATAGATATTCTAAAAACTCACTACCCATGGTGCGAGCACCGGCATACCCCTCCTTCATCAGCGGTTTAAGCCATTGCGGATTCAGATAACGACCACGCAGTTCACCTAACAATACGGTCTGCAAAGGATCAACGCGTAAATCCGTGGTATCACTGTGCGCCAGAATATAACTCTCTGGTGCCTGTCCACGTGTGGTTTCAATAGCGAGGCTTAAGCCGCCCAGATAATCAAAGGCATCATTGTTATCCATAACTCCATACAGATTACTGGCTCGTCCGAGATAAGTCTGACCGACATGTTGCAGCCTCTGTTGGAATAAGGCCTGCTGCGCCTGGCCGTCAAGCTCTGCGCCATAAGCATGGCCCATGCGATGAATATACGTTTCCGCGACTTCTTCACGATTTTCCCAGGCACCAGAGCGCTCAACCAGACGATTCACGCCAGCACCATAAGCACCCGGTGGGGTACCAAAAATACGGTAACTCGCCGTCAGGCCGGCTTGGTTTTCTGACACACCCGCACGTAATGCCGCACTGGCATCGTCTACCCAGCGGGCAGCAACCCGGTTCTGCTCTAAGGATTCAAAACCAGGATTTTCACTAACCTGTAAACGCTCTAAAGCCGCATCCAATGATAAGGTCAACGCCGGATAGTCACGACGAATCAAACCAGAAGAGGCATCCAGTGCCATCAATACAGCTTGTTCCAACCAAACTATCTGCGAACCATACAAATCACGGAATAGGCCGGATGTCGTCAGCAACATATCTCGGCGGATTCGGGGATGAGGCGAGGCTGATGAAGAAAGATCCAAACGTTCTAATCCACTAAAAATTCCACGACGACTCCAGGTCGGTTTCACCCCTAACATATCGTAAGCAAAAGCGATCATTGCACCTTCATCACGCACCACATCGGATGCCCATAACACTAAGGCATCACTATCCTGAGCGTTTTTTGCGGGAGTTTCTGCACGGGCTTTTTCGGCTAATGCGATACCGACTTTGTAGCCTAAACGTGATGGAATTAAGCTATCATCTAAGGCATAGAAATTACGTCCAGTCGGTAATGCTGATGGTGTGCGAATCGGATCATTACCTTTACCCGGCTCAACAAATTGACCATCTAAAGCAGCCAATAATGCCGACATTTCTGCAGCAGGTGAGCCGCGTAGAAGTGGATCCCAGCTCTCCGTAGCTTGTTTGCCATTATTCATTGAAGTAAGCATGGTTTGAACCGCTTGTTCAGACCAGTCTCGACCAAAAACATGTAGCCCCAGAGGCATAAAATCTTCTTGTAGAGTGGTCAGGTAATGGCCGATTTCGTGCACTAACAAATCGTCATCCACCTGCTCGAATGAACTCAATCCTCGCACTTCCAACTCACCAGCCATATTCGCTGTCAGTTCATCTTCCAGATTAAGTTTGGCGACTAAGCGTTTCATTTCCTCAATCGCACGATCGCGCATAGCCCCAGCATTCACAGGTGCAGCTTCATAACTTTCAACGACCTGTCGTAATTCCAGTAATTGATCATATAACTCAGTGCTAGCCAAAGGCGGTGTGAGGTGATCAACCATCACCGCGAGGCCACGGCGTTTTGCCTGAATACCCTCACCTACACCATCAACGATATAAGGGTAGATACTTGGCAAATCACCTAAAATTGCCTGAGGGTAATCATTCTCAGCCATACCCACTCGATGACGAGGTAAAAACTCGTAGGTCGAATGGCGGCCCAGATGAACTAAGGCATCAGCATGAAAGGTATTTCTTAGCCACTGATAAAACGCCAGATATTGATGTGGCGGCGGGAAGGATAAATTGGCATGCAATAATTCTTCATTCAGTTCCCAACCTCTTGGAGGCTGTGGACCAACAAAAATATTGCCAAACTCAAGACCGGGAATCAGGATTTTATCGTCATAAACCATCACATTCCCCGGCGCTTCGCCCCAGCCTCTTATGCCTTCTATCCATTGTTGGCTGATGGCATTAATTAATTGCTCAGCCTGTTGCCAGTCGATGTTTGCTAAAGGTCGCTGGTAGATGGTTTGTAGCTGACTGAGTAATTGCAACACACGGTCACGACCAGCATGGTCGGCCCCATCGACAACATGGCGGATATCTTCCATCACCCGAGCTAATAAATGGGCCGCAATACTTGGATCATTCAATGCTTTAGCTTGTTTTAGATTGGCATGTAATAAGCCCAGCGGGCCATTGACCATTTCTTGCTGTAGTGATTCTGGCAATGTTTGAAACCAGCTTTGGTAGCTTTTGCTATCCATTGTGTTGACTTGTGACGACATCGCAGCCAAAGCAACCTGATCTTCAGGTAGATTCACACCCCGTTGTTGTAATAAGTCGAGTAACTCAGCCGATGACGCTGGTAACTCACCGGTCTTATACCCTTGGTTTTTAAGGGAATGCAGAATATCGAACAAGGACTCCACGACGTTTAAATTATCAGCACCGATATTATGGCGACCAGGCGGATGGTTGTAATAGATAATCGCGATCTTTTTATCCTGATTCGCTTTATCTTGTAATTGCTGCCAGCGTTTTAAGCGCTTAACCAATAAGGTGACTTGTGACTCTACAGGTTCTGAGAAAGCCAGTCTGGCTCCAGTAAATTTATCGACTTCGGCGGGTGTCATCGTTGCAACCACCATTGGTTGAGACACCCCTTGTAACTCAGGCATAGCGACACGATAATGAACAGAATCCCAACTGATACCGGCTTCTGACAGCTCCCATTCAGCGTGGGTACTATCACTTAAACGCATCGCTTTTATCACCGGTACATTCAGTTTTTTTAATTCATCGGTGACAGCCTGCCGATGTTCCGATCCGCCAATCACAAAGTCTTGCAGAGACACCACTGAACTGATGTGTGATTTATTCTCAGCTAATAACTTGATGGCAGATAAACTGGCATCACCCCACGCAGTAAGCACTGA
>NZ_DIAC01000017.1:19785-21236 GCF_002414625.1 Methylophaga sp. UBA5088
CGCAGTAAGCACTGACACACAACCAGTTGACTCATCAATAAGCTGTTTACAAACAGCATCCAGTAATGCCTTTTCTCCCGGCCGTTCCCCAGTTTCATAATCCACTAACACCACCCATGATGATTTTGCAGAAAACTCAAACTGATCTGGTGGAATGATTTTATCTTGATGATAAAGCCTGAGCTGTGCAGCTAATTGAGGACGCTCAGTTGTATTTTCATTTTTAACCAGATGATGTAGATGACTAATCAGTCCCTGCATATTTTCACTATTTCTTCCCAGCCAAAAGAATCGTGAAATCAACCACGCTTCCTGTGCCGGGTATTGTTCTAATAGCGATGCCATCCACTGCTCTGTCGATAACGCAGGATCTGGATGCTGCATTAATTTGTCAGGGGGCTCATTTAAAATGGGGTGACTGTTCAAACTTGACGCCCCCATAAGACGCTGATCGCTATGCAATGCGATAAGATTTTTTAGCAGACCTTTTTTGATATTTTCCATCAGCTGGTTGGCTGTTTCACCAAACACGCCGCCCGCGAAGACTAAATCTGACTGTTTTAATAAAGCGGCTTGTTGATTTACGCTTAAGTCTTGCCACTGTTCGGTCGTGCGTATTTGCACTGACGTGGAGGAATGAGAGGGGTGTTTTAAAAACTCATGCGCACCAGACACCACTTCCGGTACATTTCGTGGTGTGACAATCAGCAATAATTGCTCGGCCAGGACTGATGAAGAAAAAAGAAAAAGAATGAAACAAAGAATAAGTCGGTTAAACACAGCGCTATCCATCGATATATAAAAACACTGAGTTATCAAACCACGTCGGAAAGATCAGACACCGCTTAATAACTCAAAGATGATTCGCCATTAAACGGTTTCCCGCTCCAACTGCACACCCCGGCCATCGGATAATAACGTTTTCATGGCAGATATCCTGGCTCACGCTTCAACATTTCCAACTCACCTTCCCGAAATCGATCGATTTCAGTGGTTTTACATCATCGTTGTCAGAAACTTCACGTATACAGTTGCGGGGACAGCTTCGGTTAAGAATTCCCTTTTAACTCTGCTAAGAGACCATAAAAATCAGAATTATACGTACTTACCCGAGTAACAACCACGGTTTGGTGACGCAGACAATCTTGCGAACAAGAATAATGCACAAAATAAAGATAGACAGCCCAAATAGTGATGGCTAATATCCAACTGAGACTCAATGTTTAATCAGGATGCTCGCCCTCTATTTCAATGAAAACAACAAAAGGAAGATAAAGGATGTTGAAGGAATTCAAAGAGTTTGCAATGCGCGGCAATGTGTTAGATATGGCCGTGGGGATTATCATCGGTGGTGCGTTTGGCACCATTGTGAAGAGTTTGGTAGCCGACGTAATTATGCCACCTATTGGTCTATTACTGGGAGGTGTCGACTTTTCAGACTTATTTATCAA
>NZ_DIAC01000017.1:21380-21758 GCF_002414625.1 Methylophaga sp. UBA5088
CACTTATTTATCACGTTAAAAGAAGGTACTGTGGCAGGTCCATATGCCACCTTGGCAACAGCTCAGGAAGCTGGTGCTGTAGTGATTAGTTATGGCGTCTTTATTAATGCGGTCATCAGCTTTTTGATCGTCGCCTTTGCTGTTTTTCTGTTGATTCGTTCGGTCAATAAAATGCAACGTGAAAAAGAAGCAGAACCTGCACCTGCAGAAGCCACCAATAAAGAATGTCCAAGATGTTACTCAACCATTCTTATCAAAGCGACGCGTTGTCCACACTGTACATCAGAACTCGTATAAACAAAAAAGCCCCGACCAAATGGCCGGGGCTTTTTTAGCACTAAAGACTGAGGGATGATTACATCATGCCGCCCATGCCAC
>NZ_DIAC01000101.1:0-352 GCF_002414625.1 Methylophaga sp. UBA5088
ATAATGCATTAAAACTGCTGGTAGACAGCATATGCACTTCGTCAATCAGATAGACTTTATAACGTCCACGACTCGGTGCGTATTGAACATTATCCAGCAGTTCGCGGGTATCATCGACTTTGGTACGTGACGCCGCATCCACCTCAATCAGATCAACAAACCGACCATTGTCGACTTCAACACAGCTGTTACATACACCACAAGGGGTAGAGCTGATGCCTTGTTCACAGTTGAGAGATTTGGCAAAGATCCTTGCCAATGTGGTTTTGCCCACGCCACGGGTGCCGGCAAACAGAAAAGCATGATGCAGGCGATCTTGATCAAGACCGTTGATCAGCGCGCGTAAAACATG
>NZ_DIAC01000101.1:386-649 GCF_002414625.1 Methylophaga sp. UBA5088
TGGCAAATATTCTAGCCAATGTGGTTTTACCCACTCCGCGGGTGCCGGCAAACAAAAAAGCATGATGTAAGCGGTCTTGGTCAAGACCATTGATCAGCGCACGTAATACGTGCTGCTGGCCGACAACTTCGGCAAATTTTTTGGGGCGCCACTTGCGGGCCAGTACCAGATAACTCATGCAGCTTGTCAGATACCCAATGTGGTCATAAGGGTGGTGACCCAAACCAGCCCAATCTCGGCGCCCGAGTCCGATGGCTGCGCTG
>NZ_DIAC01000101.1:793-3301 GCF_002414625.1 Methylophaga sp. UBA5088
GCTGCTCCCTTCCGGGCCTGACGTGGTAACCAACATATCGTCGCGAGGAGACCGGCTGGGCCACCATAGAGTTAGCTATTCTATGCTTTTTTTGATTTGAGTGCCATGCATAGCGGTAATAAAAATAAAGAAATTTATTATTGTCTGTTCATTCAGACAGTTCGGCCAAGGGGAAGCAAAAACTGGGTTCAATAAGATGAAGCTGGTTTCTGTATTCTGAAAATGCTTAATATCCATGCGCAAGATCAACCATTACTTTTAAAAATCCGATAAAGCGATGGGTGGAGAATGACCAATGGAGATCAACAAGCCGTAGTGTAAGAAATTAATTTGGCGGAGAACGAGGGATTCGAACCCTCGATAGGCTATTAACCTATACACACTTTCCAGGCGTGCGCCTTCAACCACTCGGCCAGTTCTCCTTAAGGGAGCGAAAGATTACCTCAGATTGCCTCTTCTGGCAATGATGGGTCTGACGCTTGTTTTTTTGTTTTTGCTGGTGACTTGGGTTTGGTGGCACGTGTTTTACCTGGTTTACGTGCAGGTTTCTTTTTTTCTTCTGTTATGGTTTCTGGTGACGGATTATCATTTTCCGTTGATGTTTCAACAGTATTTGGCGCAGTCTTATCTGTTACATCTGCTGCTGTTTCTGTTTTTTCCTGACCATCTACATCCGATGATATTTGAGATTTCTGTGCTTTAGATTTGTTTTTTTCTGCTGGTTTTGCTTTGTCTTGTCGCGCATAAAACGCAAGACCTTTAAGCACAATATCTGGATAGTAATGAACGTCATCAGACAGAAGTGGAAGTAAAGCTTGGGCATCACCACCGGTGATAATGAATCGAATTCGGTTATTGAAGCTTTCTTTTAGATCACTAATGATACGCTCAATAGTGGCGGTGACGGCATATAGCGTACCGGTTTGTATTGCACTGTAGGTGTTCGTTGCGAGAGTTTTGAATTCTTGATCATCTGTATCGGTAGTTAATGCATCAGTATTGTTGACCAGACTACTTTTCATAATACTGATACCGGGGATAATCATTCCCCCTTGATGTTGACCTGCCTTTGTGACGATATCAACGGTGATTGCCGTACCACAATCAATAATGCACTGTGCAAGCCTAGCATGTTGCCGTGCTGAAATCAGAGATAACCAACGGTCAATACCAAGTTTGGCTGGTTCATCATAAGCATTGGTGACACCGAAATGTTTTTTCTCAGCTTGAATGAATTTGGGGGTCAGGTTCCACTGTTTTTCTGTCCACTCAGTAAGTTGAGCGGCTATTTTTTCGCCGGCTACGTTGGCAACATATACTGATTCGATTTCAGATAATGTTTTCCACACTTTGTTTAATGAAGCTTTGATTCCTGATTTGTTTCGATCAAAACTTTGACTTTCATTAAGACCATTATTGTCCATAGTGGTCCATTTAACTCGGCTGTTACCAATATCTACCAGTAATTTCATGAAGCAAACCTAATGCTGATATGACTATTAGACAGCAGTTTTATTTCATTGTTTTGTAAATACCGTAATTCACCATGTTCGTTAATACCACAAGCAAGTGCCGATGATTTTTGATCGCCTTCAATCAATGTGATGGCTTGCTCATGCAGAGCATCATATTGAGGCCAGAGTGGAAGGAAGTCAGTAAGACCTCGATGTTCAAACAGTTCTATTGTTTCTATCATGTTCTGCAGTATTTTTCCTGCCAGCCAACTACGACAGGGGACGGGGTCACAAAGCTGTTCGAGGCTGGTAGATGGTTGTTGAATTAATGTTTGTGTAGATTCTGGAAGCTTAAAATTAAGGCCAATTCCTACAACGGTGTATTGTCTGGTATTAAATCTCGATTCTACAAGAATTCCGGCCAGCTTTTGTCTTTTATATAAGACGTCATTAGGCCATTTCAATGCTAACTGATTGATTCCAGACTGCTTGAGTGTATTAATTAAACTAATGCCAATAGCAATACTCAGTCCATGTCTGGCTTCTTCTGCGCAGTGTGGCCAGAATAAAGAAAGGTAGAGGTTACCCACAGGAGGAGATTGCCATACGTCTCCTCGGCGACCTCTGCCAGCGGTTTGCGTTTCAGCAATACATGCCGCAGGCTCTAGATGATGTTGGCTGAATCTTTGCCAGAGAATGTCATTTGTGGACGTGACTTCTGGCAAGATCAACATCTCGCTGAGCTTGTTGCTTGTCTGTGGTTCCATGGCGCTGAGAATAGCGGCCTGCGATAACGGTGAGTAGGATGGATTATTCAAAGGTGTGTCGGAGTTGTAAAACGAGCGGACAGTTTAGCAGGATGAGAGAAGTTGGGGGGAGTCTCCTCTCAATATATACAGCAGATGGTATTTTAGACTTTTATATCAAGAATACTTCCAACCATCTCATTACTGGCTTTGACGACTTTTGCAGATGCTTCAACTTGTCTTGCGTTTGCATCTAGCTCGACAAGCGCTTTGGTTAATTGTTCGTTTGAACCTGGATCGGCAGACGC
>NZ_DIAC01000101.1:3437-4282 GCF_002414625.1 Methylophaga sp. UBA5088
GAACCTGGATCGGCAGACGCAATTTTGGCGCTACTTTGTGCTGCACCATACATACCGCTTTGAATGCCTGCTATGCCTGATTGAAAAGCAGAAATGCTACTCATAAATGTCTCCTATATGGATGACTTTATATCATTTTAATGGTCACAAGTTTGTGACTTATATCGCTTTTTTATTCTTAGCGTTGAATTTAACATAAAGAATCGTTGAGCAAAAGCACACACTACTGCAAATGAGTGCCAGCACAGGATAGAGTGTTAGCGAAGAGGCGCTATATACCTCACCTACAGCATGACTGAAATAAAATAGCATTAAAAAGCTTGTCCATGCGTGAGTGTAAGGACGTCCGTACAATAATCCGCGCATTGGAAATAATAGTGGCACTAAACCAAGAATAAGCATGGCTGCGACAGGATAATTCTCTGCATGTGGTGCGATGAGTATCCAGGCCAAAAGCGTGATCATCAGACCAAAAAAACTGACTAAAGTCAGTGCTCGGAAAAGTTTTTCAGGATTCATGTAATTTCTTTGCTGTAGTGGCAATGCGATGTCCCATGGCTTTACACAGTTTCGCCTCGTTATCATCAAGCGTACGTTTATTGTCCGCACCGGCTAAGTGACTGGCACCATATGGTGTTCCGCCCGTTTCTGTCATCATTAATTCAGGCTCACTATATGGAAGCCCCATCAGTAACATGCCATGATGAAACAGTGGCAACATCATCGATAGAAGAGTGGATTCTTGCCCGCCATGTAGGCTGCCGGTTGATGTGAAAACAGCCGCCGGTTTTCCTACTAAAACACCTGACAGCCAGGAATCGCTCGTTGAATCAATAAAATATTTA
>NZ_DIAC01000101.1:4396-7881 GCF_002414625.1 Methylophaga sp. UBA5088
GAATCAATAAAATATTTAAGCGGTGCCGCCATATTACCAAATCGTGTTGGGCTTCCCATTATCAGTCCTGCACAATTCTTCAGATCAGCATGGCTAACATATAGATGGCCTTCTGCTGGAATAGTATCTTCTGTGGCTTCACAGACTGTAGATACAGGAGGGACAGTCCTGATGAGCGCTTCGCATCCCGAAACGGATTCAACGCCTCGTGAAATTTGTTCAGCCATCGCTTTAACATGGCCACTACGACTGTAGTAAAGAATCAGTATTTTGATCATTGTGATGAGATTATTTCTAAGACAGATTCTGGTGGTCGACCTATTCGTGCTTGGCTACCCTGTATAACAATCGGTCTTTCAATCAGTTTAGGGTGAGTGACCATGGCTTGTATGATGTCTTCATCTGTCAGAGATGGATTTTTCAAATCAAGCACCTTGTATTCCTCTTCACCCTTGCGAAGTAAATCTCTGGGACTAATGCCCAGTTTTTCAATGATAACTTTTAATTCTTCAAAGCTGGGTGGTGTGTCCAGATATTTTATGACATCTGGATGAATTCCTTTTTCTTCTAGTAAGTTCAGTGTTTGTCTGGATTTACTGCAACGTGGGTTATGCAGAATAGTAATCGCTGTCATCGTGATGGTTCCAATAATTTTTCCAATGAAGATAAATGAATTTCAATAGGGCGCATCGTTGACCAACTGGAACAGCCCGGACATAACCAGTGCATCGTTCGACCAGAAAAACCACAGTTCTTGCATGTATAACGATCGCCTTTATGAATTAAGGTAGTTGTGACTTCTTTAATAAGTGGGATTAGCGCTTGATGGTTCTCTTCACCCAGCGTAATGAGCTGATGTAAACCTTCCACAGAGGGGTGTTGGTGCAGTTGGGCATGCAAGAACGCCTGGGCTGCTTCCGTGCTCTGTGTTTGTTCGATAAGTCTCGTTATCATTAAGCGTGCAGAAGTGAGGTGAGGATATCTATTGAGTAATGATTCTAACCAGTCTTTGAAGTCATCCAGATTATTCGTGTTCTCAAAACAGTCATAAAGCAAAGGCAGCGCTTCTGGTAAAAAATAGTGATTTTGTTTTTCAACATGTTGAAGTGCACGAATCGCTTTACGGTATTGCCCGTTTTTGATGTATATCCGACCTTCTAGCAGGCTCGCTCTGACACAGTTTGCATCGTAATGGTGAGCACTTCGTAATAAATTCAGTGTTTGATGCTGATCTTTATTGATGACAGATTCGGCAAGTTCACAATAAAACTGTGCAATCAGCGCCCGGGTATTGGTCTTATCATTACCTTCGATATGTTTTGCCATATCAATGGCTTGCTGCCATTTCTTTTCTTGCTGATAGATCCGTAGCAATTGTTTGGGCGCTTCAGGTGGTGTCCCTGGTTGTTGTAATAATTCTAAAAATAGCAGTTCAGCGCGGTCTAAAACGCCTGCACTCATATAATCCAGGCCTAATTCGACAAGAGCTTGGCGCCGTTGTTGGGCACTGAGTGAAGGCCTGGCAATTAAATTCTGATGGATTCTGATGGCACGATCACTTTCACCACGTCTACGGAATAAGTTAGCCAGAGCCAAATGGGTTTCGACTGTTTCACTGTTAACTTCTAGCAAGCCAATAAAGACATCAATGGCTTTATCAGGCTGTTCATTCAGTAAATAATTAAGGCCTTTAAAATAATCAGGGCTAAAAGAAGAGTCTTGCTGGCGGTAGCGACGTTTATAGTGACGTCTGGCCATCATCCATCCGGAGAGAGCTGCTACGGGTAATAAGAAAAATAACCAGCCAAACATGAATTAATGGGCGTCTTTAATCGGCAGTATTCTTAAGCTGTTAATTTCTTGCTCAGAAACTGACAACTTTGATTGTAAGCGATGATTTTCATAGCGCAATTTCATCGTGCTGAACAATAAAATCACTGCACCGATGGCTACCCCCAACAACATAGATAGCGCTACTATCACAGATAGGGGCATGGTTAACTCACCAAAGTAATAATTTACCGTCACATCGCTCATGTTAAATGCGGCAAAAGCGGCGCTTGCTAAGAAAATCAGCCCAAAAATCAGAAGTAATATTATTTTTCGCATTCTGCGGTGTTCCTTCAAATTACTGATGTTTTTTCATGAATTTTATTCAATCGGGATCATACCCTAAAATTGAACCTTGCCCAGAATTAGGCGAAATCATGTAGAATTACATTTTATTTTTGACAGGTCGGTCCTGTATCAACTCGTGATTTTGGAGAATTCACCATGACCTTTGTTGTCACAGAAAACTGTATTAAATGTAAATATACTGATTGTGTTGATGTCTGCCCAGTAGATTGTTTTCACGAAGGTCCTAACTTTTTAGTCATTGATCCTGATGAGTGTATCGATTGCACGCTGTGTGAACCAGAGTGTCCAGCAGAAGCTATTTTTTCAGAGGATGATTTGCCAGATGAGCAAATGGAATTTTTGCAAATCAACGAGGAGCTCTCTCGTGTATGGCCTGTAATTTCTGAAAAGAAAGATGCACTTCCAGATGCAGAAGAGTGGGATGGTAAATCTAACAAAACGCCTTTACTGGAAAGATAAGTACATTCAGTCCAAGATAAAAAAAAAGCCCGCAAAAGCGGGCTTTTTTTACACCATTAAGTGTTTGAGTTTCTTCATAGCGTTGTTTTCAATCTGTCTTATACGTTCTGCAGATACCTGATATTGATCAGCTAATGTATGAAGCGTTGCTTTGTTATCTTCGCTTAACCAGCGCTGCATAATAATATCTCTGCTACGATCATCTAAGGTCGCTAATGCATTGGATAATTTTTGTTGTTGATAATCAGCATAATTATCATCTTCCAACTGATTAGAAGGATCCGAATCATCGTTAGCGGCTAAATAAGCAATCGGCGAATAATGGTTTTCTTCGTCATCCGTATCATTTGGTAAGTCAAAAGAGGTATCAGGCTGTGCCAGTCTACGCTCCATTTCCATCACATTATCGGCTGTGACACCTAAGTCTTCAGCAACAGCTTCAACTTCTTCTTTGTTTAACCAACCAAGACGTTGCTTTGCACTGCGAAGATTGAAAAACAACTTACGTTGTGCTTTTGTCGTAGCAATTTTCACAATGCGCCAGTTACGAATCACGTATTCATGAATTTCGGCACGAATCCAATGAACAGCAAAAGAAACTAAACGCACACCTTTTTCAGGGTTGAACCGTTTTACTGCCTTCATCAAACCAATGTTACCTTCTTGAATCAGGTCAGCAACGGGCAGTCCATAACCGCTATATCCTTTGGCAATACGAACAACAAAACGTAGATGCGATAAAACAAGTCTTTGCGCTGCTTTGAGATCACCTTCGTTTTGCAGGCGATAGGCGAGGTCGTATTCTTCTTCCTCAGTTAATACAGGAATGGTGTGCACAAGACTGGTGTAAGCATCCAAATTACCAATAGGAGCTAAAGCCATGTCAT
>NZ_DIAC01000101.1:7982-10583 GCF_002414625.1 Methylophaga sp. UBA5088
CTAAAGCCATGTCATATTGAGCTACATTCGTTGTCATTTATTACAGTCTCCTGAGAGTCACTCCTTTAATCATATCACTAAAGGATTAGTGTCAACTATAAGAAGCGTATTTTTGGAAAAAGTTCCTGTTTAGATACTAAGTTGGTTCAATATCATTCAGGTGTCTACCCACAGCTAACCATGCCCCTAAAACACCCAAAAAGAGACCAAAAAGTGGCAGAGAGAGAAACATCTGTCCCAGCATCCATTGTAGCGAAAACTGACTGTCATAGAGTGCCGTGAGTCTGGAAATGGGGCCATTGATCGCAATTAGAGCTATGAGTAATGTTAACCAGGCAATCGCACCCCCAAAAAAACCGTACCAAAACCCTGTATAGAGGAAAGGGCGTCTGACAAACGCGTTAGTACCACCTACAAGTTTTATGACGCGTATTTCGGTTTGTCGATTTAATATTGCCAAGCGGATAGTGTTACCAATGACAAGTAATACGCTTAGTGACAAGAGGACGGCAAGAATGGTGATCCCTCTCTGACCAGTTTGATTGATAGATTTAAGTCGTTTTAACCAGGCCATATCAAGTTGTGCCAGATCCACTTCTTGCATATTTTGCAAGCGCTCAAGTAAGCCCTGAATAGCCTCTTCATGTTCGGTTTCTTTGGGTTTGATGATGATAACCGGTGGTAAAGGATTGGTTGGCAAGCTATCAAGAATGTCATCTAAGCCAGATAACTGTCTAAACTCTTCGAATGACTGCTTGGCAGAATGATAATCGACGGCGGTGACATCCGGCCAGGCGAGTAATTGTTCAGCGAGTTGTTTGCCTCGTGCATCATTAGTACCAGGTTTTAAAAACAAAGAGATCTGACTGGCATCATCCCACTGTCCTGCCACTTGTTCTACATTCTTCAGTAATACATAAAGACCAGCGGGTAACGCTAAAGCAATACCGATGACCAGAACCGTCATAACACTGGCAACAGGTGTTCTGGACAACTGTCCCAGACTGTACAGCATCACCTGTAGGTGTCTTAGAAGATAATTGGGTAGGTTGAATGACAACATATCAGGCAAGACGTCCTTGATGTAGAGTAAGCTGACGATAGGGCATAGTGCTGATTAATTCATGATCATGACTGGCGATAAATACGGTGACGCCGACCTGATTAAACTGTTCAAAAAGATGCATGATTTCTCTAGAAAGTTCAGGATCCAGATTACCCGTCGGTTCATCGGCCAGTAGTACTGGAGGTCTGTTGACAACGGCTCTGGCAATACCGACGCGTTGTTGTTCACCTCCGGACAAGGCAATAGGCAGATTACGTTCTTTGCCCAGCAGGTTCACTTTATCCAAAGCCGCCCTGACGCGTCGTCCGATCTCACGATGATTTTCACCGGCTATGATTAAAGGCAAAGCAACATTGTCGAAAACAGTTCGATCATGTAGCAGATTATGGTCCTGAAATACTAAGCCGATCTTACGACGGTAGTAGGGCACTTTCCACTTAGGCAGTCGTGTCAGGTTTTGATTGTTTACCCATACTTGCCCATGTGTGCTTCGCTCGATCAGGGCAATCAGTTTTAGTAGCGTACTTTTGCCTGCACCTGAGTGGCCGGTAAGGAAAGCCATTTCGCCCTTGTCTAGCTCAAAACTGAGTCCGGATAGTGCTTCATGCTGATTGGTATAGCGTTTGTAAACGTCAGTAAAACGAATCATTTAATCTCTTCTTTTCCCAGCAAAGCATCGACAAAATCAGTCGCATTAAATGGACGTAAATCATCTATTTTTTCACCCACACCAATGTAACGGATAGGTAGTTTGGTTTTGTTAGCGATGGCAAAAATGATGCCGCCTTTTGCTGTACCATCGAGTTTAGTTAGTGTGATACCCGAAACACCAACAGATTGCTGGAACTGTTGAGCCTGTTGAAGTGCGTTCTGTCCTGTACCGGCATCAAGCACTAACATGACTTCGTGGGGCGCACTTTCATCGACTTTACCCATCACGCGTTTCACTTTTTTTAACTCTTCCATAAGATTTGACTGGGTGTGAAGTCGACCCGCTGTATCGGCGATAAGAATATCCATATTTCGTGCTTTAGCAGCTTGCAGTCCATCGAAAATAACAGAAGCCGAATCTGCTCCGGTCTTTTGTGCAATGACCGGGATGTTATTGCGTTCCCCCCAGACTTGTAATTGCTCTACAGCGGCCGCACGGAACGTGTCGCCAGCAGCCAACATGACTTTTTTACCTTGCTGTTGAAATTGCTTAGCGAGTTTACCTATCGTTGTGGTTTTGCCTACGCCGTTTATTCCTACCATCAGTATGACGTAAGGACCGCCGGACTTTTCCGGTAATTCAAGTGGCTGGCTACTGGGCTCAAGGATGCTAATCATATCCTCACGCATGGCGGTAAAGAGTGCTTCCACATCGTTAAGTTGTTTGCGTGCTACACGTTGGGTGAGATCATTGATGATGCGACTGGTTGCCTCAACACCAAGGTCTGCTGTTAACAGCTGTGTTTCGAGCTCTTCAAGTAGATCATCATCAATAGTCTTACGGCCAAGGATTAAATTGGCAAAGCCATCAGTCAGCTTGCTGC
>NZ_DIAC01000101.1:10660-16050 GCF_002414625.1 Methylophaga sp. UBA5088
TCAGCTTGCTGCTGGTTCGGCTCAGACCTTGCTTAAGACGGCTGAAAAAACCAGGTTGAGACTTTGTCTCACTTGTATCTTTTGTCTGCTCTTCTGGAGCAGATAATTCTGGTGATTTTTCAACAACATTATCTTCAGCGATAGGCGCGTCTGATTCGGGTGTTTTGGACTTTCTTTTAAGGAAACTAAACATATTCTCTGCTTGTCGTTAAACTTCGACGGTAAATCTTATCACGCGTTACAAAAAAAGAGATGCAGATGCTGAATATAAAAAATGTGGCTTGGGTTGTTTTTTTCTTACCCATGGTGGCTTTGGCAAACGTGAGTGAGTTTCAGTTGGAGAATGGACTGAAGCTGATAGTTAAAGAAGATCACCGTGCGCCTGTGGTCGTTTCACAAGTCTGGTACAAAGTGGGGTCAAGCTACGAGCATAACGGTATAACGGGGATCTCGCACATGCTGGAACATATGATGTTTAAGGGGACTAAACATCTTGAACCAAATGAGTTTTCTCATATCATTGCTGAGAATGGCGGCGAGCAAAATGCATTTACAGGACAAGATTATACGGCCTATTTTCAGAAGCTCCACAAAGATAGATTAGAAGTCAGTTTCAAACATGAAGCAGACAGAATGCGCAATTTAATTATTGACCCTGAGGAGTTATTAAAAGAACGGGAAGTCGTGACTGAAGAGCGCCGAATGCGCACCGATGATAATCCTCAATCTCTGCTGAGAGAACAATTCAGTGCTGCAGCCTTTGTCAGTAGTCCATACCACTGGCCAGTGATTGGTTGGATGAATGATATTAAGCATTATCAAGCAGAAGACTTACGTGCCTGGTATAAAAAATGGTATGCACCCAATAACGCTACTCTTGTGGTAGTGGGAGATGTTTCACCTAAAGCCGTTCTGGCCTTAGCCAAAAAATATTTTGGTCCATTGAAAGCGGAAAAAATTGCAGCATTGAAACCTCAGGAAGAGATAACTCAAAAAGGTTTGAGGCAAGTAGAGGTGAAAGCACCGGCAGAATTACCTTACCTGATGATGGGCTGGAAAGTACCTTCGGTGACAACGGTTGATAAAGACCAGGCATGGGAGCCCTACGCGCTTGAAGTTTTAGCGAATGTTTTGGATGGTGGTAACAGCGCGCGATTTGCTAAACAACTCGTGCGTGAACAACAGGTAGCTGCCAGTGTTGGCGCTGGCAATAGTCTGTTTTCACGCCTTTCTGATTTATTTATCGTTGCGGGAACGCCAGCAAATGATAAGTCCGTTGATGATTTGAAAAAAGCGATTATCGAGCAGATTTCTCAACTAAAAAATCAGCCTGTCAGTCATGAAGAGCTAGCACGTGTGAAAGCACAAGTTGTGGCTAATGCGGTGTATGAAAAAGATAGTGTGTTTTACCAAGCCATGCAGATTGGTATGTTGGAAACCATTGGTGTCGACTGGCAAGTGGGTGAACAATATGTCGACAACATCAAAGCGGTGACTGCTGAACAAGTTCAGGCCGTTGCCAATAAATATTTCAACAATTATCTATTAACGGTGGGCGAACTAGTGCCTTTACCGCTGGATGGTCATCGTCCTGTTTCATCTGCTGGAGGTCAATATGTCCATTAAAAAATGGATTTTTTTCATCACACTCACTGTCAGTTCTAGTGTCTTTGCCTCACCTGACATTCAAAAGTGGACGACTGAAAATGGTGCTAGCGTGTATTTTGTCAATGCACCTGAACTACCAATGGTGGACATCAATATTGTATTCAATGCCGGAGCAGCAAGAGATGCTGACCATCCAGGTCTGGCAAAGCTGACTAATGCCATGCTTGATGAGGGCACGGCTGATTTAGATGCGGATGCCATTGCTGATGCCTTCTCATCAGTCGGTGCAAACTACAGTGCAAGCTCTCAGCGAGATATGGCCATTCTGAGCTTGCGTACATTGACAGATTCGAATGCCTTCGATACCTCAGTCAATATGTTTGCAAAAATACTGTCGTCACCAAGCTTTCCTGAAACGTCATTTCTACGTATCAAACAACAGCTGTTAACAGGCCTTCAGGCTGAAAAACAATCGCCAAAAAGTTTGGCAACAAGAACTTTTTTTCAAGAACTCTATGGTGAGCATCCCTACGCTCAAATGCCTGCAGGAGATACGGTTAGCGTTGAAAAAATCAATCTGGCTGATTTGAAGGCGTTTTATCAGCAATATTATGTCGCAAAAAATGCGGTGGTCGTCATTGTCGGTGATGTAAGCAAGTCACAAGCACAGCAGTTAGCCACACGGTTAACTGTTCATCTTAAAAGTGGAGAAGCAGCTCCTGAATTGCCGGTTGTGAGTTCATTTAATCAGGATAAAGAGATCGTTTTACCGTTTCCATCCTCACAAACCACAATCATGATGGGACAAGTCGGCATCAGCCGTGATGACCCTGATTATTTCCCGCTCTATGTTGGTAATCATATTTTGGGAGGGAGTGGTTTAGTCTCCATTTTGAGTGATGAAGTACGAGAAAAGCGTGGATTAACGTATGGGGTTTATAGTTATTTTAGCCCTATGCAACAATCCGGGCCTTATGTGTTTGGCATGCAGACTCGCAACGATCAAACTGAGCAAGCCCTTAAGGTTCTGAAAGATACATTAAATAAGTACATCAAAAACGGACCATCACAAGCACAGCTAACAGCGGCTAAGCAAAATATTACCGGTGGATTTGCATTGAGAGTGGATAGTAATAGCAAGATCGCTGATTATCTTTCTATGATAGGCTTTTATAACTTGCCACTGGATTATCTGGATAGCTTTAACGATAAGATTAATGCTGTCACCGTGGCGGATATAAAAGAGGCGTTCAAACGACGCGTTCACGCAGACAACATGTTAACGGTATTAGTGGGTGGCGAAACAGAATAATAAGGCTAGAACGAATTCGCTGAGAATTATCGGTGGCGTTTGGCGAGGTAGAAAACTCACCTTCCCAGAAGTCGATGGATTGAGACCTACTAGTGATCGTACGAGAGAAACGATATTTAATTGGTTGCAGCCGTCTATGGGGGGCAGTCGTTGTCTCGACCTGTTTGCAGGTAGTGGTGCATTAGGTTTCGAAGCGGCATCAAGAGGTGCTGCAGAAGTGGTGTTGATAGAAAATAACCAACAGGCTTTTTTGCAGCTTAAGCAGAATGCAGACACGCTGAAGGCGTCAAACTGTGTTATCAAAAACAGTTCGGCAAATCAGGCCATCATCGAATCAACAATACCTTTTGATATCGTGTTTATTGATCCGCCATACCAGGCAGATTTATGGACCGATACAGCGGAAAATTTAGTGTCACAAGGGATTTTAAGTCAGGGGGCATTAATATATTTGGAATATCCTGCCAAGCAAGATATGCCGATATTACCCACTTCATGGCATTTATTGAAAGAAAAAAAAGCAGGTGATGTAAAATACTGCTTATTTGAATTTCATGCTGGAGAACAAGATTGAGTACCGTTGCGATATACCCAGGTACGTTTGATCCTATTACATACGGGCACATTGATCTCATTAAGCGTGCTTCACCATTATTTGAACGCATTATTGTGGCTGTGGCAATTAATCCGGGAAAGCAACCCATGTTCAGTCTCGATGAACGCGTGGAGTTAGTGAAAAAAGCGACGCTGGGTATTGAGAATGTTGAGGTAAGTGGATTTAAAGGCCTGCTGGTGAATGAAGCATTGAGTATGGGCGCAAATGTTATCATTCGTGGTTTGCGGGCCGTCTCAGATTTTGAGTATGAATTGCAATTGGCCACAATGAATCGCCGAATGCAATCAAAAGTAGAAACGTTATTTCTCACTCCAGCAGAGAATTTGAGCTTTGTCTCTTCAACACTGGTAAAAGAAATTGCTGTATTAGGTGGTGATGTCTCTGAATTTGTTGCGCCTTGTGTTCAAGAAGCCTTGAAACGCAAATTGCCGGCCCAAGACTAAGCACGCTAAAATAATATTATAAAGTTACTGGAGTAAACCATGTCGCTGTTTATCACTGATGAATGTATTAACTGTGATGTCTGTGAACCAGAATGTCCTAATGGAGCTATTTCTCAAGGTGCTGAAATCTATGAGATAGATCCCGATTTGTGTACGGAATGTGTGGGTCATTTCGATACACCACAATGTGTTGAAGTCTGTCCGGTGGATTGTATTCCTAAAGATCCGGATAACGAGGAAACACATGATCAGCTGTATGCAAAATATGAAACATTGATGGCGGCGGGAAAATAACACTGAATTATTTCCACGCAATCTCCACGAAATAAAAGCAGCTGATTTAGCTGCTTTTATTTTTTAGCTAAGCAAAACGACAGATTATTTTGAGCCCTGCTCCTGCTGAGTTATGCTTAGCGCTTTTCAAGTCCCTGATTTAAAGAGAATCCATGCAAAACGAATATCATCCCGACCAAGTAGAATCCGCTGCACAGCAATATTGGCAGGAAAATAATAGCTTCCATGTTGTTGAAGATACGTCTAAAGAAAAATTCTATTGTTTGTCGATGTTTCCCTATCCAAGTGGACAACTGCATATGGGACATGTGCGTAATTACACCATAGGTGATGTTATTTCACGCTACCAGCGCATGCAGGGAAAAAATGTCTTACAACCGATGGGCTGGGACGCATTTGGTTTACCCGCAGAAAATGCTGCGATTAAAAATAATGTGGCGCCGGCAGCATGGACATACCAAAACATTGATTATATGCGTGGTCAGCTACAACGTTTAGGACTTGGTTATGACTGGCAGCGTGAATTAGCCACTTGCACACCTCAATACTATCGTTGGGAACAATGGTTATTCACCCGATTGTTTGAAAAAGGACTCGTTTACAAGAAAACGGCGGCCGTGAACTGGTGTCCTCATGATGAAACGGTATTGGCCAACGAACAGGTCATTGATGGCTGTTGCTGGCGTTGTGATACCAAAGTAGAGCGTCGTGAGATTCCGCAATGGTTTATGAAAATTACTGACTATGCAGATCAGTTACTTGCGGATCTGGATCAGCTTGATGGCTGGCCTGACCAGGTGAAAACTATGCAGGCAAACTGGATTGGTCGCTCAGAAGGGGTGCAGATTCAATTTGATATGGTCGGTGCAGAAGACAAATTAGAGGTCTATACCACACGTCCAGATACATTGATGGGTGTCAGTTATCTCGCTGTCGCAGCTGAGCATCCTCTCGCGCTCAAAGCGGCGAATGATAATCCTATTTTGCAAACATTCATCGATGAGTGCCGCAAAATGGAAACGTCTGAAGCCGCCATGGAAACAGCAGAGAAAAAGGGTGTTGATACCGGCTTATTGGCTATTCATCCGGTAACGGGAGAGCAGGTACCGGTATGGGC
>NZ_DIAC01000101.1:16093-18733 GCF_002414625.1 Methylophaga sp. UBA5088
GCGGCTAATTTTGTATTAATGGGGTATGGAACCGGTGCCGTAATGTCGGTACCAGCTCATGACCAGCGTGACTTTGAATTTGCACAAAAATACCAGTTGCCCATCAAACAGGTCATTAAACCGTTAGATGAACAGGATATTGATTTAACAAAAGCCGCCTTCACTGATAAAGGTGAGCTGATTAATTCTAAGCAATTTGATGGATTAAAAGCACAAGAAGCGTTTGATGCTATTGCTGATTTTCTGGTCAGCCAGAATAAAGGTGAACGTCAGGTAAATTACAGACTTCGCGACTGGGGTGTGTCTCGTCAGCGTTATTGGGGGACGCCAATACCAATCATCAACTGCGATGACTGTGGCCCTGTGGCTGTACCAGAGCAGGACTTACCTGTTGTGTTACCTGAAGATGTGACTGTAGATGGTTCAGGTTCACCAATTAAATCCATGCCTGAGTTTTATGAGTGCACTTGCCCTAAATGTGGCAAACCCGCACATCGTGAAACCGATACCTTTGATACTTTCTTTGAATCATCCTGGTATTTTGCACGTTTTGCCTGCCCTGATAATACCGAAGCTATGCTGGATGAAAGGGCGGATTATTGGCTGCCTGTCGATCAATATATTGGTGGTATTGAGCATGCAGTTTTACATTTATTGTATGCACGATTTTTCCATAAACTCATGCGTGACGAAGGCTTAATCTCTGGTGACGAGCCATTTAAAAATCTGTTAACACAGGGCATGGTGCTGAAAGATGGCGCCAAAATGTCAAAATCCAAAGGTAATACCGTCGATCCGCAGGCGCTGATTGATCAGTATGGTGCCGATACTTCACGTCTATTTATGATGTTTGCTGCACCACCAGAAATGTCACTGGAATGGTCTGATAAAGGTGTGGATGGTGCCAACCGCTTCCTCAGACGTTTATGGCGAGCCGTGGCTGAACATGTTGAACAAGGCATTGTTAAGCAAGGTGAATTGTCTGATTTACCAGAAGCCTCGCAGGCCTTACGCCGTCAGACACATCAAACGTTAGCAAAAGTAACGGATGATATTGGTCGTCGTCATACATTTAATACGGCTATTGCCGCCGTTATGGAATTAATGAACAGCTTGACTAAATTAAATGATGATAGTGAACAAGCACGTGCAGTGATGCAGGAAGCTCTGGAGATGGTCGTCTTGATGTTATCGCCCATCACTCCGCACATTTGTCATCATTTATGGCAAACTCTGGGACATGAAGAGGCCATTCTGAACGTGTCTTGGCCATTGGTTGATGAGGCAGCATTGAAGCAAGACAAAATTGATTTAATGGTGCAGGTGAATGGGAAGTTACGCTCGAAAATCTCAGTTGCTGCAGATGCCGAACAAAAGCAGGTAGAGGCCGTAGCATTTGCTGATGAAAATGTTCAGCGTTACACAGAAGGTAAAGAGATTCGTAAGATCATTCTGGTTCCAGGCCGTTTATTGAATATTGTGGTTGCCGGCTAACATAAGGATAAAAAAATGAATCGTGTAATGATGAGTTTGATGACTGGTGTGTTGATGTTGACCTTAACAGCATGCGGTTTTCAATTGCGTGGTGAAGCCAATGTGCCAGAAACACTCAAAACCATCTATATTCAAGGATTGAACATACGACAAGATTCATTCGGCTTGCAATTAAAACGTGCCATGACGCGTAACGGCATTCATGTACTGGATACTTATCGAGAAGGTGCAGCCGTGATGACGGTCGTGGAAAATGTGTTTGATCAGAATGTGTTGTCTGTTGGTTCAGATGCCAAAGTGACAGAGTATGAGTTAGAAACCCGTTTTTCTTTCAAAGTCTCTTCGCCTGACGGTGAACCTATGAGTGATGTGATTACGGTTCAAGCTAGACGCGATTATCAGTTTGACCGTAATCAGCTATTAGCGATGAGTGAACAACAAGCCGTCATCCGAGATGATTTGAATAAACAGATGGTTCAGAATGTGCTGAGACGACTATCAGTAATGAAGTAAACAATGCGGATAAGACTCGAACAGTTAAACACTCATTTATCGGCTTCACTCAACCCTGTTTACCTCTTATTTGGTGAAGAAGCATTACTGATTGAAGAGGCCGCTGATACCATTCGTCAACAGATTCGTCAGGCCGGTGCTAATGAGCGGGAAGTCTGGAATATTGAAGGACGTTTCGACTGGTCTCAGATTAAATGGCAAGAGCAGAGTCTCTCTTTATTTGCCAGCCAGCGACTGATCGAAATTCGCCTGCCATCCGGTAGTCCAGGTAAAGAGGGGGGGGAAGCATTGAGGAAATTTGCTTCCAATCCTCCGCAGGATACGACGCTATTAATCATCAGTGGCAAAATTGATGCGCGCTCACAGAAAGCCAAGTGGTTTACCGAACTGGACAAGTTAGGTGTCACTATTCCTGTCTGGCCAGTTGCCTTAGCTCAACTCCCTCAATGGGTGAGTCAACGCATGCAGGCCAAAGGCTTAAAAAGTGATCCTAAAATCGCTACCTTGATTGCTGAACGCGTAGAGGGCAATTTATTTGCGGCCGCACAAGAAATCGAAAAGTTGTCTTTACTGAGTCTTGATGGGCAGATTGATGAAGCCTTAGTATTAGCCTCCGTAGCTGATAATGCTAAG
>NZ_DIAC01000101.1:18954-21313 GCF_002414625.1 Methylophaga sp. UBA5088
GTAGCTGATAATGCTAAGTTTGAGGCATTTGGTCTGATGGATGCTGTGTTTGCAGGACAGCATGCACGAATCCCACGTATACTATCTCGTCTACGCGCAGAAGGTATTGATATTCTGGCTGTTTTCTCCGCTGTCAGTTGGTCACTGCAACGCGTGGTCGATATGTCAGCGCAATGGGCTTCTGGTGAGTCTTTGGAACGTGTCTTTGCCTCTCAAAAACCGCCGGTATGGGATAAAAATAAAGCGGTAATGCGACAAGCCATAGAGCGCTACAGCCATACCCGCTGGCAATCTTTTTTGCAGCAAATGTCTGATATTGATCAAGCAGCAAAAGGTATGACTAAACACTGTCCATGGCGTCTCCTGGAAACACTCTGTTTAGGCGCTTCGGGCATCGATATACCAACAAAAATATTGGAAAGGAGTGCTTAATTGAACATCGCTGATTATATGCACACATTAGGTCGGCAAGCGCGGTCAGCCAGCCGCAAACTGGCGAGTGCAGGTACAGATATTAAGAATCGTGCTTTATTGGCCATTGCTACTGATATTCGTGCGAATGCCGAATCATTAAAGCAAGAAAATGAGCGTGATTTGAAAGCTGGACAAGACAAAGGCCTCGATGCTGCTTTGCTGGACAGACTGACATTGACAGATGCTCGCATTGAATCGATGGCTGAAGGCCTGGAACAAATAGCAGCATTGCCTGATCCTGTGGGGGAAGTGAGCGAAATGACTTATCGTCCTTCAGGTATTCAATTAGGCAAGATGCGTGTACCGCTCGGTGTGGTTGGTATCATTTATGAATCTAGGCCGAATGTGACAGCGGATGCGGCGGCGCTGTGCTTGAAGTCCGGTAATGCGACCATATTACGCGGCGGTAGTGAAGCTATTCACTCGAATCAGGCCATTGCGGCATGTATTCAACGAGGTCTAAACCTGGTCGGTTTACCCGAGACAGTGATTCAAGTGGTGGAAACGACGGACCGCGAGGCTGTAGGCGCCCTGATTACCATGTCAGAGTATGTGGATGTCATTGTACCCAGAGGTGGTAAGGGGCTGATTGAACGTATCAGTCAAGACGCCAGAGTACCTGTGATTAAACACCTTGATGGTATTTGTCATGTGTATATAGATAAAGGCGCAGATCTGGATATGGCTGAAAACATCGCCTTGAATGCCAAATGTCACCGCTACGGCGTATGCAATGCCATGGAAACACTCTTGGTCGCCGCTGATGAAGCCAATGCCATGTTGCCTCGCCTAGCAGTCAAATATGCTGAAGAAGGCGTTGAGTTGCGAGGCTGTGAGCGCACTCTGGAGATTTTACCTGACATCAACAAAGCGACAGCAGAAGATTGGGATACGGAATATCTGGCGCCTATCTTGTCAATTAAAATTGTTGAAGATATTGATGCGGCAATAGCACATATCAATACGCATAGTTCAGGTCATACGGAGTCGATCATTACTCAAGATTATCAGCGCTCAAGACAATTCCTGGCCGAAGTCGATTCAAGTTCTGTGATGGTGAATGCGTCAACTCGCTTTGCAGATGGCTTTGAATATGGTCTCGGAGCGGAAATCGGTATTTCGACAGATAAAATTCATGCACGTGGACCAGTAGGACTTGAAGGGTTAACGTCACAAAAATGGATAGTATTAGGTAGTGGCCAAATCAGAAAATAAACCAGCCATAGGGATGTTAGGGGGGACTTTTGACCCTGTGCATTTTGGGCATTTACGCACTGGCTTGGATGTTGTCGAGCAGTTGAATCTGGATCACTTACGTTTGATACCGTGTGCCATTCCACCTCATCGTATCGAACCTGTTGCCACGGCAAAACAACGGCGGATGATGCTGGAACTGGCGATTAAGAATCACCCGAAACTGGTTGTCGATGATCGTGAGTTAGGCAGAGATGGACCATCTTATAGCGTGGATACTTTGCTCAGTTTGCGAGAAGATTTTCCAGACAATCCGCTGTTTATATTGATGGGGACGGATGCCTTTTGTAGCTTGCCAAGCTGGTCTCGCTGGCAACAGATTATTGAGCTAGCCCATATTGTGGTGATGCAGCGCGCAGACGAAGCCTTGTTGATGAGCGATGAGTTACAAACATTTTATGAAACTCATCAGGCTCAAAAACAAGACAGTCAATTAAGTGCTGGGAAAATCTGGTCAGTATCGGTGACACAAATGTCAATTTCGGCCACAGCGATTCGTGATGCATTAGAGCAGGGACGAGATGTACGCTACCTCTTGCCTGATGCGGTCATCAGTTTAATTGAGCAATTAGGCCTCTACCCGTCAGCTGCTGCTTCTAGAACCAATGGATAATTTGTTTTTTGTGCTCTC
>NZ_DIAC01000010.1:0-5562 GCF_002414625.1 Methylophaga sp. UBA5088
CCATCTTGTTGAAAAGAATCGAACCTGAACACGGTTCAGTGAAACTCGGTACCAACCTGGAAATTGCTTTTTTTGATCAATTACGCAGCCAACTCGATGAAGAAGAATCGGTGGTTGAAAACGTGGGACAGGGTAGTGATCACGTAGAAATTAACGGTAGCCGTAAACATATTATTGGTTATCTGCAGGACTTTCTGTTTACGCCTGACCGAGCGAGAACACCGGTCAAAGCCTTATCTGGCGGCGAACGAAATCGGCTGTTACTAGCGAAACTGTTTACCCAACCTGCTAACTTACTGGTGATGGACGAACCGACTAATGATCTCGATGCTGAGACATTGGAATTGCTGGAAGATTTGTTGCTGAACTACTCTGGTACCTTACTGTTGGTCAGCCATGATCGTTCTTTTATTAATAATGTGGTCACCAGCAGTATTGTGTTTGATACCGACGGCGAACTACGTGAATATGTCGGTGGTTATGATGACTGGTTAAGACAACGCACGGAAACACAAAACAACAAACCAAAAGTTGAAACTAAACCTGCAGTTGAAAAGCCAGCGAATAAACCCGCAAAGAAATCCACACTGACTTACCAAGAAAAACTGGATCTTGAAGCGTTGCCAGCCATTATTGAAAAGCTGGAAATGGAGCAAGAAACTCTAACAGCAAAGATGTCGGAGCCAGATTTCTATCAGCAAGAGGCAGACAAAGTCAGCCAGGTTCAACAAGCACTGTCTGAATTAGAAGCAAAAATGTCAGAAGCTTTCGAGCGCTGGGAGCTGTTGGAGGAAAAGGCCAACAGCTAAGCAGGTTTAAGTCACAGAAAGGTTTTGCTCTAATAACGTCATGACGTGTTTTGCTGCTATAGGCCGGCTGAAATAATATCCCTGATAAACATCGCAGTGGTGTTGTTTCAGGAACTGTAATTGTTCCTGATTTTCAACGCCTTCTGCGATGACTTCCAGGCCAAGACTTTTGGCTAATGTAATAATCGCTTTGCAAATCGCGGCATCTTCAATATTGATACTGCACTCTCTAATGAAGGCCTGATCAATTTTCAGCACATCCACAGGAAATTTTTTCAGGTAACTGAGTGAGGAATAGCCGGTGCCAAAATCGTCGATCGATAAGCGGATATGCGTTTTTTTCAACGCTGACAAAGCCGCAATACTTTCTTCTGTGTTGCCGGTTAAAACGCCTTCCGTAATCTCAAATTCCAGCATGTCGCCGCGGATGCCATACTGCGTCATCAGTTTTTCAACATAAGCGCTTAATGTATTGGAGTGCAGGTGATGACCTGAGATATTGATGGCGATGGGTAATAGGGTCGCACCGGCATCACGCCATGCTGACAACTGCTTGATGACATTTTCAATGACCCATTCCCCCACATCTATGATCATATTGGATTCATCAATAACCGGAATAAAGTCACCAGGCATGATTAAGCCATGATCCGGGTGTTTCCAGCGTAATAAGGCTTCAAAACCGACTACTTCACTGGTTTCACAAGACACTTTTGGTTGATATTCCAAAAATAACTGATTTTTCTTGATAGCATCAGGTAATGCATGTTCAAGTTGAAAATGTTGCAGGGATTTTTCGCTCATTTCTTCAAGGAAAACGCGATAGGTGTTGCGTCCTGCCTGCTTGGCTTTGTACATAGCAATGTCAGCGTGCTGTAACAGCTGTTCAGCTTGAACCTGACCGTTTACGGATATAGCAATACCAATGCTGGTAGGCACGACCAGATTTTGTTGAGCCAAGGTCACTGGAGCCCGCATCACACTCAAAATATCCATGGCTTTGCTTTCGGCATTCTCGAGCGTGATATCACCAGACAGGACAATGACAAACTCATCACCACCCCAACGTCCAACCAGATCAAGTTCTCGTGTCACTTTACCGAGACGATGAGCGACTTCGCATAACAGTTCATCACCGGCTTTATGACCCAGATTGTCATTAATTTTTTTGAACTGATCTAAATCCAGAAACATCAACACGACCGAACCGGGCGTTTGTTGATGATATTGCAGTAGCTGCTTTAAATGGCTCATAAAATAAGTACGGTTATAGAGCCCGGTGAGCGGATCGTTATAAGCCAGTTGTTTAAGGCGATTCTGTAGCTTTATTTGCTGGGTAATATCACGGATATGCAAGGTATATTCGACACGCGGCTGTGTTGTGTCTGTAGTTTGTGTGATGACTACTTCAGCAGGAAACTCTTCGCCATCACTTCGTGTTAACTCAGCAATATTGTGTCGTTTCAGCACCAATCCATCACCACTGACAAAGCCTTGTGATAAATTATTCATCGCTGCAGTACGAGACTGTTCAGTAATAAATAAAGCAAAAAAGTTTTGTCCCATCACTGAGCGCTTGGACATACCAAAACACTGCTCAGCAGCTGGATTAAACTCAATAATTTCTCCGCGTTCGTTGACAGTCACAATACAATCCATGGCTGCCTGCAAAATGGCACCTTTTCGAAACTCACTCTCTTTATAAGCAGAGAATGCCTGATCGCGTTGTTTTATTTCTTGATTAACCTTATCTATAACGCGATTGTATTGTTGAGCAATTTGACCCACTTCAGTGAAAGGCTCAACGGGGACAGTAGATGAAAAATCAGACTTTTGTTGCTGGTGATGCATGGCAGCAAGAAGGTCAAAAACTTCGGTACTGACACGGTGCTCCGCCACATTGAGCCCGATTAATTCTGCATTCGCATCAACACGCAGTGGATAAAAGTGATTGATTATTTTGAACACCACATAGGCAATGACAAAACTGTATAGACCGATGCTGGCAATCCCTAAAAGTTGTACTTCCAACTGATCCAATCGACTCAGCCCTGTGCCAATTTTGGCAGGGTCACCCAGTAATGCGAGTGCAACCGTGCCCCAGATACCAGCAAATAAATGCACAGGAATAACACTGATAGCATCATCGATCTTTTTCCACTCGAGCAGCTTGTCACCATAAAAAACGATAATCCCGCCGATGATGCCAATTAAAAACGCCTGGTCACTGCTCACTGCATGACAGTTTGCTGTAATAGAGACTAAACCGCCTAATACGCCGTTAATAATCATTAATACATCAACATAGCCGTCGGAGATGTATTTCAGAAGGGTGGTTGAGATACCACCCCAAAGTGCGGCAACTAAAGTATTGAGTAATATACTGGGCACATTATCTGACCAGGCCAGTGTGCTGCCACCATTAAAGCCAAACCACCCAAACCAGATAAGCATCGCACCTAACACGGCCATGGGCAGATTGCTGCCAGGGATACGTCGGTTATCGACATCATAGCGTCCAATACGTGGCCCAATGATCAAAATAGCCGCTAAGGCTACCCAGCCACCGACAGAGTGCACAACTGTTGAGCCAGCAAAATCAACAAATCCCAGCATTTCAAGCCAGCCTGTGGGAGTGCCTGTGAAAATACCTGCCCAGGCCCAATGACCGATAATAGGGTAGATACATAAGGTGATAGTCACTGTAATAATCACATAACCAATATAACTGGTGCGTTCGGCTACGGCACCAGAAACCAGGGTGGCGGCAGTGCCGCAGAACATCATCTGAAAAATAAAGAAAGTGGTGGAATTAGCTGTGGGGGTATCCCCAAACATAAAATGGCTTAAACCAAAAAAGCCAGAAACACTATCCCCAAACATAATGCCAAAGCCAATTAACCAAAAGATGGCGCTAGATATAGTAAAGTCAGTGATATTTTTTGCGGCGACGTTAATGCTGTTTTTACTGCGGACCAAGCCACTTTCCAAACAGAGAAATCCGGCCTGCATAGTAAACACAAGGCAAGCTGAGCAAAGTAACCATAATGTATCCACGACTGGGGGTACCCTTTCTAGATCTGATTTATTCTGTTTTTACGATATTTCAGAAAATAAATCTATACGTTATATAACGAAATGGAAGACTTTCCCGATAGACCAACCATTATTCTGAAGAGAAACAAATAAAAAAGCCATTTACCCGAAAGGGGTAAATGGCTTGAGTTTTAAGTAGTGTTTTGTGATGACTTATTCGTCTAATAATGCATCACGGTCGTCACTGTGGCGTTTTGGCATAATCCACATTTCATACATCGATACACACCACATAAAGGCAAATGACATCGCCATGGCGCCACCGGCTATGATGACCATCCATGCAAAGTTTGGATTAAGTTTTGTCAGCCACCATGAGCTAATGTCAACAATTAGGAAGACATAAGGTGTCACTATTGCGGTGACTTTAAGTGCTTTAGGTACGCCTGAAGCCAAGCTGAAGATTAAACCTACAAACATAAAGATAAAGGCAATACCAAATAAGTGAATATGTGAGACACGAGCGAGTGACTGGAATGAGGCGCCGGTGTCTACAACAGCACGTTCTTTGATATTTTTAAAATCGGTGTAGTCAGGGATAGGCATACCTGAGTCAGCGTTGTGACATGGGATACAATTGGCTTCAAAGATTTGTTTAATACCAGTGCCTTCATAAGCGGCTTCAGTGGCGCCCTGATGCACCCATGTAACTATGGCAGCACGATCTTCATCACTCGCCATCGGCTTCATTGAGCCACTTAGTTTGTTTTCCAATAAAGAGTTATTTCGGTTGCCATAATAGCTGATAACAATATCATCAACAGATAGACCGTATTTACCATCCGCCAAGCCATGCGTGAGTTGAATCTGAACGATAGCCATCAGATAGCCAACAGCGACCACCATCAGGTATCCACTAAACAAAGCTTTTAATGAAGTGCCTTGACTGGCGAGGTTCAGCTTGTGCGATTGAGCCATGAATTTTTCCTTTATTTTCTATGTAAGCGCTATGTTATTACATTCAATCGTTCAATAGTAGCTATTGAGAAAGATTCATTATTGAAATACAGTTTTAAGCAATTCTGTTGTGCGAGCCGTTGGGTTTTCCCGGATCTTTTTCTCTTCAGCTGCCAACATGGTAAACAAGCCATCAAGAGCCTGTTCAGTCACATAATCAGGTAAATCCATATTAATCTCTTTTCCTACCACAGGTACGTCTGCAACTTTATCGGTGAGCTGATTGTAGTACTTAGTCGAGCCCACTTGGTCCAGACTTTCCTCTATGGTTGGTTTGAATAATGTTCGTAGTTCTTCCCCTGTGTGCTGTTTGAAATATTGTGTTGCAGCGTTGTCACCACCATTCAATATTTTTTTCGCGTCATCAATGCTCATGGCTTTTATAGCATTGACTAGAATAGTCGTTGCTTGTGGTGCCGCTTTTTCAGCCGCTCTATTCATACTGGTCTCAAATTCATTTGCCAGACCTTCCATTCCAAACTGGCGCATTACCATACCCACTTTTTCAATTTGAGGAGGGAGTGGGATACGGATATCGGCATTTTTTAGATAACCGTTCGGTTGGCTGACACTCGCAACCGCACGCTCACTGCCTACCTTCAATGCTTCTTTAAGACCAGAAATAATAGTAGATATATCCAGATTGTTAGACTGTTTGGATGACGTGGCGTCTGAGATAGAGGAATTGAGTAATGTTTTA
>NZ_DIAC01000010.1:5607-7294 GCF_002414625.1 Methylophaga sp. UBA5088
TGTAATGTTTTACTATTTTCTTGAATATCTTTAACTAAACCGCCCCAGTCTGCCAAGGCATAAGAAGTAGTGAAGCTGAAAGCAATGCCTAAAATGATGCTGGTAGGTGTTAATTTCATGTGAGTCCTTTGCTGCAATAGTCGTTCTATGATCAATTATTTCTGGCAGCTTAATATGGCTTTATTTAAAGCGTGTTGCAAATGAAAAAGGCCGTGCAGTGATGGCTGAACGGCCTTTCTATTTTTGGTTTACTTCTTACTCAACCGGGGATGACGTTTTCTGCTTGCGGACCTTTTTGCCCCTGAGTTACCTCCATGGTAACTGTTTGACCTTCTTTCAATGTTCTAAAGCCTTCTGACTTAATCGCTGAGTGATGGACAAATACGTCTGGACCATCAACTTGCTCTATAAAACCGAATCCTTTTGCATCATTGAACCACTTAACTTTACCTGTAACTTGCTCTGCCATATCAACCTCAATTTAATAACACTATCGGCACAACTCCTTGTTGACCGATTGACACTTCTAAGAAGCTTAATGGCATTGTAACCATATAAAATAAAAAAAAGACACTTTATTTATGATAAAAAGCAATATTTTTTTTGTTACATATCCTGGGTTAAGTCTGAATGTAAAGATAATTTATGTTTTATTAAATTGTTTTATATATATTTATTGGCAATGTAATAGCTTTTGGTGATAAATAAAAAAAGGGCCGTTAAATCTAACAGCCCTCATTTTTTTGATTGGTTTGCGGATTTTATCCTTTTGGAACAAAGTCTGCTGGAGGTGCCGAACCCTCACCAAAAAAGAATTTTTCCATTTCAGTTTTCAGAAATGCTTGCGACTTAGGATCGGCAAGTGACAGCCTATATTCGTTAATCAGCATGGTTTGTTGGCTTAACCACATTTGCCATGCTTCTTTTGAAACAGATTCATAAAGCGTTTTTCCCATTTCACCAGGGTAAGGGGGGAAGTCTAAACCTTCGGCTTCTTTGTTAAGTTTTACACAGTGTATTGTGCGTGCCATATTTGCCTCTATTGTAAAGTGTGTAAAAAAGAACGCACTGGTGCCGGAAGACCCAGTTGCATAATGTCGTTTATTTTATACCAGTTGCCGATGCTGTTGTCGGTCACAGCATTAATACGTGATTTTATTAAGAGTGGTCGAATCATTAATCTGAAATGGCTAAACACATGCGTCATTTCAGGTAACTCTTCAATGCTATCGATAGAAAAATGCAAAGTCTGCTCACAATAAGCCATCAGATCCTGCTTATCCGGACGTTCTGGAAAACTCCATAAACCGCCCCAGATACCCGTTGAAGGTCTTTGCTCCATAAATAACTCATCGTTATTCTGACAGACAAGCCAGTAACATGTTCTGGTAGGGATGGCTTTTTTAGGTTTTTTTTCTGGATAAGCTGTGGGGTTACCATTGTTATAGGCTAAACAGTGGGATTGTAATGGGCAACGTGGGCAGTCCGGTTTACTTCGTGTGCAAAGTGTTGCCCCTAAATCCATTTGTGCCTGAATATAATTAGCAATACGTTTATCGGGTAGTAGTGATTCCGCTTTTTCCCATAAACTATCTTCTACTTTTTTATTGCCAGGCCAGCCATCTATCGCAAAAAAACGTGTCAGGACGCGTTTCACGTTCCCATCTAGAATAGGATATTTCTGGTG
>NZ_DIAC01000010.1:7413-9952 GCF_002414625.1 Methylophaga sp. UBA5088
ATAGAATAGGATATTTCTGGTGATAGGCGAGTGTCAGAATCGCACCCGCGGTAGAGCGTCCAATACCTGGTAGATTGATCAGTTCTTCTAACGTTTCTGGAAAAGCGCCGGTGTAGTCTGCGCTGACTATTTGAGCTGTTTTGTGCAAATTACGAGCACGGGCGTAGTAACCTAAACCTGACCAATACGCTAAAACATCATCTTGTTTTGCTTCGGCTAATGAGTGGACGTTGGGAAAGCGCTGAATAAATCGTGTGTAGTAATCAATGACAGTGGAAACTTGCGTTTGCTGCAACATGACTTCAGACAACCAGACGTGGTAGGGCGTTGGATTTTGTTGCCAGGGCAGATTCTTACGACCGTAGTGATCGAACCAGTCGAGTAATGCATCAGCGAAATGGAAAGGTTTTGTCATGTTTTTCAAATTAAAAGCCCGCTTGATGGTGTATCAAGGCGGGCAGATACGAAAAGAGTATTTATCGTTTAGAAGAAGTTTTTCAATTTATCTTTGACGGCATCTTCTAATTTTTTATCAGAGGACTTTTCTTCTTCAGACTCAGCATCAGTTGCATTCTCCGCCTCTGTTGATTGAGTTTCAGACTTGGCTTTTGAACCTCCTAATTTGCCACCAAGAAGACCGCCTAAATCATCTCCCAGTTTTTCTTTAAGCTTTTCTTCTGCTTTAGATTTGAGTTCTTCTTTTGCTTTATCTTTGACAAGATTAGCGAGGTCTACGGTGGGTTTAGGTTCTGAGAATGTGCCAGTGATTTTGATGGGAATGGTCACACCTTTAAGTTCTTCAAGCTCTTTACCGCCTTGACCTTTACTTGTTCCGACGACAGCGACTTTTAAGCCATAGTCTAGTGTTTCACTTGCCAGGTTGGCTTTGCCGGCGCCATCGATACGCAGCAAAGGGGATTTAACGGCGAGATCCTGATTGTTGATAACACCATTGTTTGCCGTAAACGTGCCAGACATACTGGAAAAGTCAGTTTGAACGGGCGCGTCAGATGCAGGCAGTGATTCACCTTTTAAAGCCGCTTTGGCTTTACGAATAATCTCGGCAATATTGATACCTTGCAATGCACCGTCTGTAAAAGCAAAGCCACCATTACCTGTCAGGGTTTGCTTGATTTGTGAAACGGTGGCTCCAGAGCCTGTTAACTTGGCATTCGCATTGGCGGTCCCACTGATTTTGGCATCCCCGGTCATGTCTTTGAGTAAGGGTCCAGCCTGAACATTTTTTACTTGTTCATTCAGTGACAGTTTTAATGCGTCACTGCGTGCATCAAGAATGATATTACCGTTGTATTGTCCTTGATATAAGTTTGCTTTAAGTGGGGTAAGTTTAACCAGGCCATCGCCGGCATCAATGGAAATATGAATATTTTCACTGTTCAGGCCTGTGGCTTTTAATTTGCCAATATCAATGCTGCCTTTCGCATTGATTTGGCGCAATGCATCCAGCGGTAAAGCTTCTTCAGCTGTCGCTGCTTTGTTTGCGTTGTCATTTGTGGTTGGAGTCTTATCTGTCTCTTTTTCTTCTTTTACAGGCGGCATATAGCGATCTGCATCAATTTGATCCAGTTTCAGATTGAAATTGAACGCAGGTTTGCTGAAATTGCTTACAGCAAATTGTCCTGTCAGATTACTTTGATCCAAAGTCAGAGCCAGCTGTTTTAGATTAATTTGATTGGTAGAACCACTCAGTTCTGAACGAAGTTCGACTTTCTCCAGTGTGGATTCATCGCTCATTTCAGGCAATTCAATTTTCATATCAGACGCCAATTTTCTTAAGCTGAAAGGTTGGATATGAATGCTGCCTGCAAAGGTCGGTTTCTCTTTGAGGATATCTTTAGCCTGAATATCCCCTTCAAGGAGTAAATCCTGCAGTTTTAAGACAAGAGCAGACACGGTGAGGGTCTCTTGTTTTAAGTCAGCTTTGATACCACTGGTCAGGTGAAATTCAGCTTGTTCATCAGGTAAGCTTGGATCCTGAATGGTGGCAGTGATATCTAAATTATCGATATTGGATTGCTGGGTAGCCAGATTGGAAGTGACTTGTCCCGTTAATTTGGCATCCACTTTTTGCTGGTTATTTGATGCTTTGGCTGCTAGCGCGAGGTCGCTTACTTCCACCCATTGTTTTGCTAGATCCGCTTTAATATCACCTTTAAGAGATAAATCAGCCTGATTGAAAGCCAGCTCTTTACCTTCTGCAATGGCTGAGAATGAGAAGCCCTCTAAGGCATATTGCTGTTTCTCCATGTCCACAGCAGCATTGGTTGTCAGTGTGACATGCGCTTTGGCTTCTGGTTTTGTGCTGATGACATCAAAGTCCATATCAACAGCCGTAGGAACGCCTGGTTCGAGAGGGTCCGTTGTCAGATTAAGATTACGTAACTGATAACTTTCTCCTTTAGACGCATCTGACCAGAGAATATTAGCATTGCTGAGTTTGATGCCAGCAACGGTGATGGTTTGTAATGCGGGACTGGATTGTTCATCAGAATCAGCTGTAGATTCCGTCTCGGTAGCT
>NZ_DIAC01000010.1:10074-15108 GCF_002414625.1 Methylophaga sp. UBA5088
GCTTCTTCTGTGGCATCAGGCTTAACCAGATCATCCCAGTTGGTTTTACCACTTTTATCTGTTTCAAGATTAAGCACAAGACCATCGAGGATGATGGTATCCATTTCTAACTGCTTTTTTAGTAGCGGAATAAGCTTGATACGAATTTCTGCGGCCTGAACTTTAGCAAATGTATCTGCTTTAAAACCCTCTGCATTGCTTAGTGACAGCGGACCTAGATCTAGGGCAATCCAGGGAAACACCGATAAACCAATATCACCCTGTAGAGTCAAATTTCGTCCAGTGACTTTTTCAACTTCACGTGAAATTTCATCTTTATAGTCGTTAGGATCGATGAAAAATGGCAGAGCAATAAGGCCTGCTATAACAATAACGATTAAAAAGACGACAATTTTTATAAAGGTACGCATATTGGTATTCCGTTTTTGAGTTTTTATCTCGACATGTCCGTCCATGATATGCGATCGACACGCATTTATGAACCAAGATTGAGGCTGTAGTTGAAAATTTCATAATCCAAACTGCTGTCTATAAGCCCATTAGCAATAATTGAATTAGATAGATTTTGCCCTTCGAGCCGTATTTTTCTTTTGGGTGAGAATAAGCCTTTGTCTGTCAAAATGATGTGTGAGCGAGAATCAAATTCTGTCTCCAGTAACAAACCAGGATGTGCTTCCTCATCATTCTCGGGGTGGCATTTTACAGGAACTGGTCGTCCCTCTATTTGTTCAAGCCCAATCTGGACGTCATTATGGATATCAATTTGTAACCATTTGATGACAGCCAGCATAAGAAGGCTGTTTTTTTCGAAAATACCCACAAAATCACCGATATTTAGGTGATAACAGCCTTTATTCGCGCGTTTTGCCATCAACCCTGTCTGGCTCTTATTAATTAATTGCCACTCCAGCGCATTGACGACATTACCTTGAAGGCTTTGATGAACTGACTCTAGACCTAAACTGATATGTATGGGCTTGGATGACTGTTCTCTGATACGTTCAAAACGTCGCTCATAAGTTGTGTTGAGTTGAGGAATAATATGTTTGACCAGTCTCAATTCCGACGACATGACCGTCTGTGTACGATGACTTTTTGCATCGCGTAACGTTGATTCAATGGCTCTTAATACGGCTTGTGTGTCCAGACGCCGACTTGTTGGGGCATGTCTTATTGGTATGTCTGTTTTATGAAGTGGTTGTGGACAGATATCCTGCTTAGCATCAATGCAGAAGTGCCCCAGTAGTAAGAAGCGACTATTCACCTTACTTTGCTGTTCAGACATGCTGTCGATCACAATCTTATCGGTGAATTGCGCCATAAGTCTGTACAAGCGCAGCACATCAAACCTCATCTGACTATAAGGATCGGTCAATGCAGTCAGAACAATCTGGCCATAAATTTCGAAAAAACTACGACTTTGATAATAAGGTTTAACGGAGACGTCCTGATGTAAAGTTTGTGCTTGTTCTTGATAGATAAACATTTCGTGCAGCTGTTTCCAGGCGCCAGTTGGGGCTAGCCGGTAGTACTGAAAGTTATGAAGTAACTGCAAGCTAAGCATCTCAGCCGTTCTGTTCAGTGCCAACAACATGATTGGATTAGCAAGTGGCGTTTTCCCACGTTGGTAATGAACCTGAATGATTTGTTGATAGGCTATGGACAGCAAACTGATGAGCTCGTTTATCAGGCTTATCGTACGAAGACTTTCCGTGTTGATATATAAATCACGCTTTACTGCGGCGATATCACGGGTGAACAATAGTTCGTTGACCTGAGCCCGATACATTTCTAATAGCTGCAGTAAGAGGCCTGGTTTGATTTTCTGATGAAGAAGCGCTTTCAGGTTGCTTAATAAAGAAGGGACTCGTTGATAAAAATCATGGGGTAGTTGGTTGATCCATATCAGTAGTAATGCTGGATCTTTTATTGCTGAAGCCGTACTTGTTTCATGCGTAATGACTTGCAAGTTCAATGCAGGAAGGTGGGGCGCGGGTCTTTTTTGAATACGAATGAAGTCTGTAATTTTGCTGAGCCAGCTTTTTTTATCGGTTTGAATTGGTTGTAAATTAGTCTCATCCGCTAACTGCAAATGCTGCTTTGACAATTGTTCTGCTGCCAGGTTTAGTGTTTCAGCAAACTGGGTTTTATGCAGCGGTTTTTTGAGAATGATATCAATGGCATCGTTATGCTCAGACTGGTGGGTCAACAGTGCGGCCAGGGTGGAGGAATGATTTTTCCACGCTTTGAGCCCTGCAGCTGAGTCAAAACTATAAATTTCTAAATCAGCATCATGTTTTTCTGTAATAGTCCACTGACAAGTGAGTAAGGGCGATGCGATACGTAACATCGACTTTAAGGCACGACTTTCACTTTCGCTCAGACCAGATAATTTTATATATCTGAGCGACAAGTTTATTCTTCCTGTTCCAGTTCAGACTGTAAATGTCTGATACGCACTGTTTTAATGGCGTTATCTGATGTCTGAATGACCTCAATAACGTATTCTCCCATTCGAACGCTGACGCCAGGATCAGGGATACTTTCCAGATACTCAAGCACGAGACCGTTGATGGTTTTAGGGCCATCTGTTGGTAAGTCCCAGCTATTATTTCGATTTATTTCGCGAATGTTGGCCGTACCGTTGATAAGATAACTGCCATCATTTTGTGGATGAATATCTTTGTCTTCGTCAATGGTATCAGCGGTGAACTCACCTACGATTTCCCGGAAAATATCTTCCAGTGTTATCAGGCCTAATAGATCGCCATATTCATCCACAACCAGCCCTGTTCTACGGCGATTTCTTTGGAAGTTGATGAGTTGTGTATTTAAAGGCGTGCCTTCTGGAACAAAGTAAGCACCTTTAATGATACTGCGGAGACTGTCCAGAGTGAGATTATTCTGTGAGATGAGATGTAAGGCTTTGCGTAGGTGAAGAATACCCACAATATTATCCATACTGTCTTCATAAACAGGTAAACGGGTATGACCACAATGAGAGAGTTGTTGCACAATCTCAGGAAAAGGGGCATTGATATCCAAACCTTCGATTTCATTTCTTGGCACCATGACGTCATTCACCGTCACTTTTTCCAGATCAAGGATGCTCATCAGCATGTCTTTGTGACGTGTTGGAATCATGCTACCCGCTTCCATTAGTGCGACCCGCAGCTCTTCAGTATTAATCGCTGAAGTAGCCGCTTGTTCTGGTGACACACCAAACAGTCTGACCATATTATTGGTAATACCATTTGTGAACCAGACAAGTGGGTATAACAAGAATAGTAGAGGTTTCAATACAAAGCTGGCTGGAAAAGCGACTTTTTCAGGGTGTAAGGCTGCCAGTGTTTTTGGTGTGACCTCCGCGAAAAGCAACACAATAAGTGTGAGTGCAAACGTGGCGGCAACGATACCGTTTTCTCCAAGCAGTTTTATGCCAATGACTGTCGCGATAGCTGAAGCGAGGATATTGACGAAATTATTGCCAAGTAGAATGAGGCCGATCAGTCTGTCGGGGCGATTTAATAGCTGACTGGCAATCACCGCGCCACGGTGACCTTCTTGTTCTAAATGTCTCAGACGATAACGGTTGAGTGACATTAACGCTGTTTCTGAGCTTGAGAAAAATGCCGACAGAAACAATAAAAAAAATAGGATAAGGAATAGAACCAATATAGAGGTTTCTTCTAGCATAAACCGTTAGCTCATCAAGTATTCAAGAACGAATTTACTGCCCATATAAGCAAGTAACAAAAAAATAAATCCAGCAAGTGTCCATTTCACTGCTGTTTGTCCGCGCCAGCCATATCGCCATCTTCCCCAAAGCAGACTGGCAAATACACACCAGGCAATGATAGACAGGACGGTCTTGTGCACAAGATGCTGAGCAAAGAGATCATCAACAAACATCAGGCCAGTAATCAAGCCCAGCGTCAATAGTACAAAGCCACTGCTCAAGAGTTGAAAGAGGGCCCGTTCCATCGTTTGTAGGGGCGGTAGTTTTCGGATTAACCCATTCAAGTGACGTTGATGAAGTTGTTTTTCCTGGACCGCTAGGATGATGGCTTGTATGGCAGCGAGCATAAAAAAACTATAAGCGGCAAGCGATAATAGTATATGCCATTCCAATGCGGGTTGAGAGATAGATGGAGGCTCAGGAGAGGGGAGCTCCACCTTTAGCATCAAGCTCAAGGCCACCAGAGGATAGACAATAATGCCTGGATGCGTATTAGGTAAACGAAAACCGATAATCAACGCGATAAATGCCATCAGCCAAGTGGTCAGTGAAAATGTTGTAAACAGACCCAGTTCCCAACCTCCAGCATTTCTCATGGTAAAAAAGATATCTGTGCCATGAAAAAGTAATGCCATGATGATCAAAATCCCAACGGGGATACTGGCATTGACTGACGTTGGATCCTTTTGTACAAAACGTCTGATAAGAATAACGCTACTGCTTAAATAAAGTAGAAATGCTAATGCATTCGCTATTGCCATAATTATGTGTGATCCTTGAACCTAATTTTTTTACCCTATTACTTCAATAATATAACGATGTAACAATGACCGAAACAATATATCAGTTATAATGGTGTATTGAATTAACTAATCCTAAAATTCTTATTAGGACATCATCAGCTAACAAGGTGATCTATGTTTGATAGCTTAAGCGATAGACTCGGCAGTACACTCAAAAAAATTCGTGGTCAGGGACGTATCACTGAAGAAAATGTCAAAGAAACACTTCGTGAAGTACGTATGGCATTACTTGAGGCTGATGTCGCTCTACCCGTGGTGCGCGAGTTCATTGAAAATGTCAAAGAACGCGCGATGGGGCAAGATGTTCTCCGTAGTTTAACGCCAGGTCAGGCTTTAGTAAAAATCGTTAATGATGAACTCGTCGCTGTCATGGGCGATGGCTCTTCATCACTGAATCTTAATACCCAGCCACCCGCTGTAATCTTAATGGCTGGCCTACAAGGTGCAGGTAAAACAACCAGTGTGGCGAAGTTAGCTAGATGGCTAAAAGAG
>NZ_DIAC01000010.1:15191-17014 GCF_002414625.1 Methylophaga sp. UBA5088
AAAGAGCGTGAGCGTAAATCTGTCATGGTCGCTAGTGCGGACGTTTATCGACCTGCCGCGATTGATCAATTAGAAACACTTGCAAAAGAAGTTGATGCTCGATTTTTCCCCAGCCAGTCTTCACAAAATCCGGTTGATATCGCTCGTGATGCCATAGAGCAAGCAAAGCGAGATTATGTCGATGTGGTCATCATTGATACGGCTGGTCGATTGCATATCGATGATGACATGATGGATGAGATTAAGCAGATTCATACTGCTATTAATCCGATTGAAACGTTATTTACCGTCGATAGTATGACCGGCCAAGATGCCGCGAATACCGCAAAAGCATTTAATGAAGCCTTACCCCTGACAGGGGTCATTCTCACTAAGACAGATGGTGATGCTCGTGGTGGTGCCGCCTTATCAATAAGGCATATTACTGGTAAACCCATTAAGTTTATGGGCGTAGGTGAAAAAACAGCGGCACTTGAACCTTTCCATCCTGATCGTGTTGTCTCACGAATCCTCGGAATGGGCGATGTGCTGTCATTGGTCGAAGAAGCTCAGCGTAAAATGGATGTTGGCTCGGCAGAAAAGCTGGCTAATAAACTGAAAAAAGGTAAAGGCTTTGACCTGGAAGATTTTCAGGAACAATTGCGCCAAATGGGCAAGATGGGCGGAATAGGTTCTTTAATGGAAAAAATGCCTGGCATGGGTAATATTCCGGCTGCGGCTAAACAGCAGGTGAATGACAAAGAGTTAGCCAAGCTCGAAGCTATTATCAATTCCATGACGAAGAAAGAACGACAAAAGCCTGAAATTATCAAAGGCTCGCGCAAAAAAAGAATAGCCGCGGGGAGTGGCACACAAATTCAAGATGTGAACCGTCTTCTAAAACAGTTTAGCCAGATGCAAAAAATGATGAAGAAGATGGGTTCTAAAGGCGGGATGGCCAAAATGATGAGAGGTTTAGGTGGTAAATTTCCAATGGGCGGGGGCCTTCCTTTCTAATAAGTGTTAAAAGGACTTTTCAAATATCGGAGAGTTGCGTAGAATACGACGGTTTTCCGATCCAGTTTTCAACGGGCTAAATTATGGTAACAATTAGATTGACACGCAGTGGCGCAAAAAAACGCCCTTTTTACGGTATCGTCGTAACAGACTCACGCAGCAAACGTGATGGTCGTTACATCGAACGCGTTGGTTTCTTCAACCCGGTTGCTCGTGGTCAAGAAGAAAAGCTTCGCGTTGACTTAGACCGTGTTGCTCATTGGATCAGCCAAGGCGCGCAAACATCAGAACGCGTTGCTAAGCTGATTGAAGAAGCACAAAAAGCAGCATAAATCGCAAGGGCGCTAGGATATGTCAACATCCGAGGAGTTTATCCCGGTAGGTAAAATATCCGGTGCCTTTGGCGTCAAAGGTTGGGTCAAAGTGTATTCTTTTACTGAACCTAGGGCGAATATCCTGCAATATTCACCACTGTTTTTATCAAGACGTGGTGAATGGCTTGAGATAAAAGTATCTGGAGGCCGTTTGCAAGGAAAAGGGGTTGTGATGGGAATTGAGAACGTCACAGACCGCGATCAGGTTCAGCCACTACTTGGTGCTGAGTTGGCGATTAAAAAATCTCAACTGGAACCTGCTGATGAAGATGAGTTTTATTGGAATGACTTAGAAGGTCTGACCGTAATCAATCTTCAGCAAGAAATATTAGGAAAAGTTGACCATCTGCTTGAAACCGGTGCAAATGACGTGTTGGTTGTTAAAGCTGAAGGCAATAAAACTGAGATATTGATTCCCTTTGTTGTGGATGAGATTGTAAAACTGGTCGATTT
>NZ_DIAC01000010.1:17077-20924 GCF_002414625.1 Methylophaga sp. UBA5088
TTGTAAAACTGGTCGATTTGGATGAAGAACTAATCCAAGTTGATTGGAGTAAAGACTATTGATGGGAGACGGATAATGCACTTAGGTGTGATATCCCTTTTTCCTGAAATGTTTGATGCGGTTACTCATTACGGTGTAACAGGCAGAGCGGTAACAAATGGTTTATTGAAAGTAGACTACTGGAATCCGCGAGATTTTGCTTATGACCGACATCGAACTGTAGACGACAGGCCATATGGCGGTGGTCCTGGTATGGTAATGAAAGTTGCGCCTCTGCAAGAGGCAATATCATCAGCAAAAGAAAAGCTGGGTGAAGATGCAACGGTTATCTATCTCTCACCGCAGGGCAGAAAACTGGACCAGAAAAGTCTGCAACAACTGGTTGGTAAAGAGAAGTTGATTCTGCTGGCCGGGCGTTATGAAGGCGTTGATGAACGCTTGATAGAAAAAGAAATTGATGAGGAGTGGTCGATAGGTGACTACGTCCTTAGTGGTGGAGAATTGGCAGCCATGGTGATGATCGATGGCATGGCCAGGTTGATACCCGGTGTATTAGGTGATGAGCAGTCTGCAGAGCAAGATTCTTTTGTAGCAGGCTTGCTGGACTACCCACATTACACCAGACCAGAAGTTTTAGATGACCAGTCAGTACCCGAGGTATTGCTGGGAGGCGACCATGAAGCAATTCGTAAATGGCGTCTCAAACAGTCCTTGGGACGAACATGGTTGCGACGACCTGATTTATTAGACAAAGACACGTTGACTAATGAACAGGCTGCGTTATTAAAAGAGTTTATTGCCGAGAGCGGGCAGGATTAGTTGGGAGTTAACAATGAGTAACATTATCGAACAGCTTAACGCTGAACAAGTGAGACAGGATATCCCTGAATTTTCAGCGGGTGATACTGTTGTTGTTAAAGTTAAAATCAAAGAAGGCGACCGTGAACGTGAACAGGCGTTCGAAGGTGTCGTTATTGCTAAACGCAACCGTGGTCTGCACTCAGCATTCACTGTTCGTAAAATTTCTAGTGGTGTCGGTGTTGAGCGTGTTTTCCAAACACACAGCCCATCAATCGCCAGTGTTGAAGTAAAACGTCGCGGTGATGTCCGTCGTTCTAAACTTTACTACTTACGTGATTTGACTGGTAAAGCAGCACGTATCAAAGAAAAGCTATAATCCGAATTGTCATAACAGACGATTGGAAAGAAAGGGTAGTGTGGTACACACTGCCCTTTTTTATTGCTTAGTTGTTACTATTAAATATCGGATATTTAACAGTAGTTATATGAGCGAGTCACAACCTTCTTATTATCTTGAACCTTTCCTAGACAGCTTATGGTTAGAATCTGGGCTAAGTCAACATACAGTGGACGCTTACCGTAGAGATTTATTAGCCTTCTCTGCCTGGTTGAATCAGTTTGATATTGATTTAGTCTCAGCCACGCAATTAGATATTCAACGCTATCAAAGTCAGCGCTTACGCGAAGGAAGAAAAGTCCGAAGTGAAGCCAGACTTTTATCTTCTCTGAGACGATTCTACCGCTATTTATTGCGTGAAGATATTCGTGATTCCGACCCTACGGCCCAGCTAGACTCACCAAGATTAGGTCGCGCTTTACCAGACAGTCTGACGGAAACAGAAGTCGAAGCGTTATTAGCTCAACCAGATATTACTGATCCTCTTGGCTTGCGAGATAGAACAATGCTGGAACTACTTTACGCTGCAGGGCTTCGGGTTTCAGAACTGGTGTCATTGCAATTAGAGCAAGTTAATCTTCGGCAAGGTCTGATTCGTTGTATTGGTAAAGGTAATAAGGAACGTCTGGTGCCCATTGGTGAAATTGCATTGGATTGGTTACAGGACTATCTCTACGAAAGTCGGCCTGCGATATTAAATGGGCAAATCACGGATGATATATTCCCCACTCGCAGAGGTAAGGCAATGACTCGGCAAGCTTTTTGGTACATCATTAAACGTTATGCCAGCCAAGCAAGTATTGATAAGCATTTGTCACCCCATACATTAAGACATGCCTTTGCAACACATTTACTCAATCATGGTGCAGATTTACGGGTCGTGCAGTTATTGCTCGGACATTCTGATTTATCCACGACACAAATTTATACTCACGTAGCCAAAGAGCGATTAAAACAATTACACGGTCAACATCACCCGCGTGGCTAGGAGTTGATAAGCCTGACGCTATCAAACATTAATGCTAAACTGGCCCGATTTTATAGCGCAATCAGGTGAACAGATGCCTTCTTTTGATATCGTTTCTGAAGTCGATAAACATGAACTTGCCAATGCAGTGGACCAAACAAACCGAGAGTTAAAGAACAGGTTTGATTTCCGTGGAACTGATGCCAAAGTAGAGCAGTCTGACAAAATGCTCACGATGCATGCAGATAGTGATTTCCAGTTAGATCAACTTCTCGATATTTTACGACTCAAGCTAGTCAAGCGTGGCGTTGATGTCAGCTGTTTAGAAGTCAAAGATTCTGTAGGTAACGGTAAAATGCGTAAACAGGATGTCTTAGTAAGAGAAGGTATCGACAAAGACTTATCCCGAACGATTGTTAAACTCATCAAAGAAAGTAAAGTGAAAGTGCAAGCAGCGGTTCAAGGCGAGAGCGTCAGAGTAACGGGAAAAAAGCGTGATGAACTGCAATCTGTTATTGCCATGCTAAAAGGTCACGATAAAATCGATATGCCATTACAGTTTAATAACTTTAGAGATTAATAACTCCATGTTGAAATATGCCATATTAGTACTGTCTTTGTTCGGTGTCAGTGTCGTAAACGCCGATAATGATGAGCTCCGTAAAAAGATAGAAAAGTCATTACCCGATGTAAAAGTTACTAGCCTGAAAGCGGTAGACGATACTGGATTTTATGAAGCCGTTATTAATGGTCAAATTCTCTATTTTTCTAAAGATGGCCGTTATGTGATTCAGGGTGACATGGTGTCATTGGATTCAAGAATCAATCTTACTGAACAACGTCGGGTGAGTTTACGTAAAGATGCTTTAGCCAAGCTTGATGAAAAAGATATGATTATCTTCGGTCCCCAAAAAGCGAAATACACCATTACTGTGTTTACTGATATTGATTGCGGCTATTGCCGTAAGATGCACGCTGAAATGGAGAAATACAACGATTTGGGCATTCGAGTCCGATATCTGTCTTTCCCGCGAGGTGGGATAGGGTCTAAATCTTATGATGATGCTGTCAATGTATGGTGTGCGGCCGATAGACAGAAAGCTATGACCAAGGCAAAACAGGGTCAGGAAATTCCTACAAAGACATGCGCTAATCCGGTAAAAGCTGAGTTCGAATTAGGTCAGCAACTGGGTGTGCAAGGCACCCCCTCTATTTTTCTCGAGTCTGGCCAGAATTTGCCTGGCTATTTGCCACCTGAAAAGTTGATTCAGGTACTGGACGAAAATTCATCGCAATCGTAAAGTTTGCTGCTGATTATCTAGTCGGTGATCATGTAATGTGAGTTGCTGATCATCGACCAAAAGATAACTGACTTTATTTTCCCAATCACCTAATACAATGCGATAGGCATCTTGATTGTTTCTTAATCTAACTTGATGAATGGCGGGACGATGGGTGTGACCGTGAATCAGTAGTCTGACATTGCTCTCAAACATCACTTTCTCAACTTCGGCCTGATTCACATCCATGATTTGGCTGGATTTATATTGTTTCTTTTGCTGACTTTGTTGTTTTATTTTGTCGGATATTTTTTGGCGAAAACGAGCGGGGAGTTTTAAAAAACACCATTGCAGAAAACGATTGTTCACCACTTTCCGATAACGTTGATAGCTGACATCATC
>NZ_DIAC01000010.1:21042-26439 GCF_002414625.1 Methylophaga sp. UBA5088
AGCTGACATCATCAATACATAAGCTATCACCATGTAATAACAGGGTTGGTGTCTCTGCTAAATCTAGCTCGAAGCCGTCTTTAATCAATGTGGCATTCACAGCGTCAGCAAATGCTTTACCGAGCATAAAATCACGGTTACCCACCATCAGATAAAGGTTTATTCCGGCTTTGGTCAATGAGCGCAGAGTGTCGGTGAAATCAGAAAATTCAGCAGGGACTAAGTCATCACCTAACCAGGTGTTAAAAATATCACCCAGAATATAAATCTCAGAAACAGCATCAGCCTGTTGTTGAAGAAACTGACAGACAAGCGCCGTTAATTCAGGCTTGGCAGGATTTAAGTGAAGGTCAGAGATAAATAGTTTGGTCATAAGAAAGAAACCTGCTTGTGTAACAACAAGCAGGTTTTATCTGATTAATTGATGACGCTGGCTTTAATGATAATGATGTCTTCAGCAGGCACATCCTGATGTGGTCCACGCATAGTTGTATCGACTTCTCTTATTGAGTCGACGACATCCATACCTTCAATGACTTTACCAAATACAGCATAGCCCCAACCGCTGGGTACTTTACCCTGAAAATCAAGAAAGCCATTGTCGACAGTGTTAATAAAAAATTGAGCAGTGGCTGAATGAGGATCATTGGTTCTCGCCATAGAAACAGCGCCTCGCTTGTTACTCAAACCATTGTCGGCTTCATTCTCAATGGCTGATTTGGTGGGTTTTTGTTGGAATTCTTGAGTAAAACCACCGCCTTGAATCATAAAATTTTTGATAACACGGTGAAAAATCGTACCGTCATAGAAACCCTCGTTAACATAGTTAAGAAAGTTGGCAACAGTGACAGGCGCTTTATCTTCATTGAGTTCGATAACGATGTCACCATGACTGGTTTCAAGTTTGACTTGTGGCATTTTGGATATCCCATCTGCTTGTATTGAAAAAGAAAAAGTGGCAAATAGCCATAGCAATATTTGCGTAAAACGTCTGATCATAACGGAAAGGTCCCGGATCAATTTCGAACACAACATGATAGAGCAATATGGGGGCTGATGGGAATAAACAGGTCGCTATCTTGTAATAACTGAACTATTTCTATCACAAACAGGGGATTCAATGTAAATCGACAATGGGGCTATATGAAAGAACAATCGTTCAAGATTTAGCGGTTTTCTATATGAGGATGAAAAACAGCGCTGTTACCCAGCCCAACGGAGAGCGTATAATGCGCGTTTTCATAAAAAATTTGTCATTCAATATGTCCGAGTCTGCTGTTAATCATAATTTTATTCGTCCTATCATTCAGGAAGATATTGATACGGGAAGGGTGACTGGCAAAATCGTCACACGTTTTCCACCTGAGCCAAACGGTTATCTCCATATTGGTCACGCGAAATCTATCTGTCTGAATTTCGGTTTAGCTGAAGAGTTCGGCGGTGACTGTCACTTACGCTTTGATGATACCAATCCAGCTAAGGAAGAGCAGGAGTACATTGAAGCTATCAAGGATGATGTGCAATGGCTGGGCTTTCAATGGGCAGGGAATGTGCGTTATGCATCTAATTATTTCGAACAGTTTTACGCTTGGGCTATTCACCTCATCAAACAGGGTAAAGCCTATGTCTGCGATCTGACCGCTGAACAAGCCAGCGAATATCGCGGCTGGGCAACCAAGCCAGGTAAAGAGTCACCTTTCCGAAACCGTAGTGTTGAAGAAAACCTGACTTTGTTTGAGAAAATGAAGCAGGGTGAGTTTGACGAAGGTTTTTGCGTGCTGCGGGCGAAGATTGATATGGCTTCTCCGAATATGAATATGCGTGATCCGATTCTTTATCGCATACGTAAAAAAGCACATCACCAAACCGGTGACAAATGGTGTATTTATCCTAGCTATGACTTTGCTCATGGTCAGGGCGATGCGATTGAAGGGGTGACGCACAGTATCTGTACACTGGAGTTTCAGGACCATCGTCCTTTATATGAATGGTTTATTGAAAATCTGCCAGTGCCTTCCAAACCAAAGCAGTATGAGTTTGGAAGGTTGAATCTGAATTACACAGTGACCAGTAAGCGTAATTTGAAACAGCTCGTGGATGATCAAATTGTCGCTGGTTGGAATGATCCGAGAATGCCAACCATCTCAGGTATGAGAAGACGGGGCTACACCGCCGCAGCTCTTCGCGCTTTTTGTAATGGGCTTGCTGTAGCCAAAACAGACGGTGTGGTGGATATTGCACAGTTGGAATTTGAAATTCGTAATGACTTGAATGAAAACGCAGCACGGGCCATGTGCGTGCTCAACCCATTAAAAGTCTCGATCACTAATGCAGCTGACAACACTGAATGGCTAGAAGTCGCGAATCATCCGCAGCAAGAGTCTATGGGTCACCGCTCAATACCATTTACCCAAACGATTTATATCGATGCGTCCGATTTTACTGAAGACACCAGTCTGAGCCGAAAAAAATTCAAACGCTTAGTGATAGGGGACTATGTGCGTTTGCGTGGTGCCTATGTAATCAAAGCGGATGACGTTATTAAAAATGATAGCGGTGACGTGATAGAAGTGATTGCCTCATTAGTGCCTGATACCGTGGGGCAGAATCCACCACCTGAAATGAAGCCTCGAGGCGTCATTCATTGGGTGTCAGCAACAGAAGGCAAAGAAGTCGAACTACGTTTGTATGATAGATTGTTTTTGGCCGAAGCACCTGGCAAAGAAACGGGTAATTATCTGGATGATGTGAACCCTGAGTCATTGAAGGTGATTAAAGCACTTGCAGAGCCTGCTATAGTGGATTGTAAACCAGAAACGGTTTTTCAGTTTGAGCGAGAAGGCTATTTTGTTAGCGACCGTTATGATCACACCGCTGACTCGCCGGTATTTAATCTCACTATCAGTTTAAAAGAAGATACGTCGAAGAATAACTAATATGCTAAAAATCTATAACACCCTTACCAGACAGAAAGATGTTTTCACTCCCATACATGAAGGCAAAGTCAACATGTATGTCTGCGGTATGACGGTCTACGATTTATGTCACGTTGGTCATGCAAGGGTAATGGTTGTTTTTGATGTTGTGACGCGATACTTACGTGCACTGGGTTATAACGTGACCTACGTGAGAAATATTACGGATATTGACGACAAAATCATTAAACGTGCAGCAGAGAATGGCGAATCTATTCAATCTTTGACTGAGCGTTATATTGAAGAAATGCATAAGGATGCAGACGCTTTGGGTGTTCTCAGACCTGATCTTGAGCCTAAGGCAACTGAATCAATGGCAGAAATTCTGGCGATGATTGAGACCTTGATGGACAAAGGGCTGGCCTACAAAGCCGATAATGGCGATGTGTATTATGACGTCAGCGAATTCGACAGTTATGGCAAATTATCTGGTCGTAATATTGAAGACTTACGCGCTGGTGAACGAATTGCAGTCAATGAAGCAAAAACAGATCCTCTCGATTTTGTTTTGTGGAAAGCGGCCAAAGCTGATGAACCTGCCTGGGAATCACCTTGGGGGGCAGGACGACCAGGTTGGCATATTGAATGCTCAGCGATGTCAGCACACTGCTTGGGTGAGCGGTTTGATATTCATGGTGGTGGACAGGATTTACAATTCCCTCATCACGAAAATGAAATAGCACAATCTGAAGGCGCTCACGATTGTCAGTCAGTCAATTACTGGATGCATAATGGCTTTGTTCGTATAGACGATGAAAAAATGTCTAAATCTCTGGGCAATTTCTTCACGGTGCGTGAAGTGTTAGAGCTGTATCCGGCTGAGGTGATTCGTTATTTTATCTTATCGAGTCATTATCGTAGTCCTTTGAATTATGCCGAAGATCAACTAGATCAAGCCAAATCTGCATTAACCCGCTTTTACACGACTTTGCGTGATGTGGATACGGCAGAAAGTGTTCGTTGGCAGGATGATGAGGAATACGGTCAACGATTCAAATCGGCTATGGATGATGATTTCAATACGGCATTAGCGCTGTCAGTGATGGCTGATGTCAGACAAGCGATAAACAAGGCGAGAGAGCAAGGTCAATCAGATAATGTGGCTTATCTTGCTGGCCTGTTGTCATCATTTGGTGATGTACTTGGTTTGTTTCAGCAAGATGCAGACAAATTCCTGACCGGAGATGGCGACTCTGATCAACAAGCTGATTATATCGATAACTTAGTGGTTGAACGTAATCAGGCCAGAGCGGATAAAAACTGGGCTCGTGCTGATGAGATTCGTGATGAGTTGACGGAAATGGGTATCGTGCTTGAAGATGCGGCAGGTAAAACCAGCTGGCGTCGTGTGTAGTGAATATAAGCGCCTGCTTTTTTAGCAGGCGCTTACAGAGCTAGTCTTTGTGCAAAGTTTCTGCAGCAAATAAGGTATTTTCCAGAAGTGTCGCCACGGTCATAGGACCGACACCGCCCGGTACGGGTGTTATCCAACTGGCTTTTTCTTTGGCTTTTTCAAACTCTACGTCACCCGTGAGTTTGCCATTTTCCAAGCGATTAATACCGACATCAATGACGATGGCACCTTGTTTTATCCATTCACCAGGAATGAAACCCGCTTTACCTACGGCGACCACTAATAAGTCAGCACGACGCACTTGTTCTTCCAGATTATTTGTCCAGCGATGACAAACGGTGGTAGTGCAGCCAGCCAATAATAATTCCAGTGCCATAGGCCTACCAACTATATTAGAGGCACCTACTACCACAGCTTCGAGACCTTTGAGATCGACTCCAGTGGTGCGCAGTAGGGTAATCACTCCCTTTGGTGTACAAGGTCTGAGTTGTGGATTACGTTGAGCAAGACGGCCGATATTATATGGATGGAAGCCATCGACGTCTTTATGTGGGGCGATTCGTTCAATCACCGTTTCCGCAGAAATGTGTTGAGGCAAAGGTAACTGCACCAGAATGCCATCTATATCGTCATCTTGATTTAATTTATCAATCAGAGAGAGTAACTCTTCTTCGGTCGCTGTTTCTGGAAGATCATAGGCTTCAGATTTGAATCCAATTTCTTCACAGCTTTTTCGTTTGCTACCTACATAGACCTGCGATGCTGGATTAGCGCCTATCAATATGACCGCAAGACCTGGACGACGTTTTCCTTCTGCTAATCGTTCTGCCGTCGCTAATTTCAATTGTTGTTTCAGGTCAGCTGCAACTGCCTTGCCATCGATAATCTTTGCGCTCATTCATCATTCCCGCTTATGCAAAAGCGGCTATGATCGCATGATGTGAGCCGAACAGCAAAAAATATCAAAACAGTGATTGACTCTTAAATTCTAACCACGTATTATTTCGCCTTCTTCGGGGATGACTTCTCGAATTAAGTCGGGGCATAGCGCAGTCTGGTAGCGCATCT
>NZ_DIAC01000010.1:26599-31896 GCF_002414625.1 Methylophaga sp. UBA5088
TGGTTTGGGACCAGAGGGTCGGGAGTTCGAATCTCTCTGCCCCGACCACTTCTTAACTTATGTCCTCGCTTAGTAAAAATCATATGCGCCCGTAGCTCATCTGGATAGAGCATCGGCCTTCTAAGCCGAGGGTAGCAGGTTCGAGTCCTGCCGGGCGTACCATTTATTCAATGCTTTCATTGATAGCAGCTACTAACTACTTTCGCCATTCTCCCGTTTTACTTTCGCCATAATGCCACTATTCTGCATTTCGTGCGACTCTGTTTCTTCTCCTAAATAGTCCCTTATATAGCTGCGCGTTTGTGCTTCTGTTGAGTGTCCAAGCAGTCTACGTGTCGCTTCTATCCCTTCTTTTTTATATCGCTCTGTTGCCGCATACGGGCGTATATCTTTTAATTGCCAGCGCCTTTTTAGTGCTGCATCATCCCGCGCCTTACCAAACCAGTATTTAATCGTGCCATTTAATGACAGCTTATTACCCTTGTCATCAAAAAGAATAGGCGGGTTTATCATGGTGACTTTGCACGCCTTAAGTAGCTTTTTGCGTTTATTAATAAGCGCCCTTAAATCAGGGCCAATCTGTACGCGCTTAATCTTGTTGGTCTTACCCATTCGATAAACAAGCTCATCACCTTTATCATGCTCAAAACGAAAGCTGACAGCCTCATCAGGTCGAGCGCCTGACATATACAGTAAATCCATTAAATCTTTTATAAACGGCTTTGCCTTGGCGTGTACGGCTTTATACTCATCATGCGTGATAAGAATATCGCGATGCTCTTTAACTTTGTATTGCCTGGTCGTGCCTGTGATCGGGTTTTCTATCGTGCATAAGCCGCGAAGCTTAGCCCAATTGAAAATAACCGACATAAACTTAATTTCTTTCTTTGCTCCGACTTGTGATGATCTCGATTCAAAATACTGCAAAAACCACTCTGGCTTAAATGCATCGATATGCAAATGAGCAAAGACAGGCTCTAAATGCGTCCAATAGTTTTTGCGGTCCTTAATCGTGCGTGGCGATAACCCTGAAAGTGTTCTGTTTTCCGCCCATTTCATGTACTTGAGATAAATAGCACCCAACGTATCACCGGAATACTTTTCTATCTTGACGCCCTCAATCTCGCCCCATCTTTGTTTAGCTTTGGCAAAGTCAGTACCTAACGGCTCAGGCACGCGCTTTCCATTCTCATCACGTGGATGCTCGTAGTAATAAGCTACGCTAACACCTTTACGCGTCTTCCATTCACGCTTGACCATGCGAGGCGGTAACTCTGGATGCTTTGTTTTAGGTTTAGGGGTCATGATGCTTTGTTAAAGTTAGGCATTTGGCTGTCACCGCTGATACGAATATCGTTATTGATATTTATACCTGACATTTTGATGCGTGCGTACCATCTGCTTATTTTAATTTCATTCTTACCGGACACACTGAAGCTCCAACGACCAGTAATCAGCCAGTCAATTTGCTTTCCACGCTGCTCAAAGCCGGTAAGCTCAATCACTTCCTTGTCAGTTAGAAATTCGCTTGCTATTTCGTTTTGAATGATTAATGCCATAATCACACCTTCTCTTGTCCTGGGTTGCGTAGTTTTTTGACATATTCGTCTTTAAATTCATTTGTTATTTCTCGATGCAAATAACCGCGATCAGAACACCACTGGCAGAAATCATTAATAGCCTCAGCCTGAATCTCCCTAACCACATCAGTACAAGATGGCGGTATAAGCTCTTTAACTTTTGCCATATTACCTTCATCAGCAGCGAGTGAGATTAGGCCGAGTTTGGCGATGAGACGGTGCTGCTGCTCGTGTAATGGCTCAATTTTTTTGTTATGTAAATGGTCATACATAGCCATCATTGCATTAGCAAACCAACCAAGCATTAATTCCTCATCAGCTTCTGGGAAAGTCTTCTTGTAAAATTCAGACCAAGCTTTTGCGTCTGGGTTTGTGTGTATCGACATATCGTATTCTTCACTCATATCTCACCTCAATAATTCGGTTTTTGTATTTCATCTCTACCCATGGATAATCACTGCATTCGTCATAGACTTTTAAAGCCTCTTCAAATGTGTTGAAATGAAGCGACACTTTGTAATTTCGCTCTAGGTCTTCATATTTTCCGGCGTTGACAAAAAATAAATCACTCATAACTCCCCTGCCTCTAGTTTGTTTTATCAATTGCGTCGCAAAACTCTAACCACACTGAGTGACTTAGATTTACTGCTCGTGTGCCGTCATTACCTATATCAGCTCGTTCAAGTAAGTCACCTCGGACTTTGTTCATCACTCCATTCAACCGCTCAATCGTTTCGGCTTGTTGTTTGTAATCATTAAACAATACGAAGCAACCCATTCACTAAGCTGCTCATCCGTTGCCGTTTCGATTATTTCTGGTGTTAGGTTGGTCATTGGTTTGCCTCAATTAGTAAAGCATCAGAATCAATAAAATTTTCAGTGTTGCACTCAATAAGCATTGATTTTGCGTACTAAAATGCTTCGTCTCTATCCATGCCGTTATCTACGATGCAGTCGGTCATTTCTTCCAGTATTTCCAGTGTTATTTCAAGCTTCATCTAACCTTCCTCATCTTTGTGGTCTTTTCCATTTTGGAAAGTGCCACTTCAATATCTTTCGGTACATCAACCTCAAAAGTCACTTCTTGGGTTCTGACGTGTACTTGTCTGATGGTTATCTTCACATCGTCACCTATCACTAGGCTTGTTTCTGTTTTGCGGTTAAGGGTTAGCATAAGGCAGCCTTTTCTAGCGTTCTTCTTCAATAGCTTGCATGGCTGCTATGCGTATCTGTTTTCTAGCAGTCAGCAAAAGAATCAGATATATAAGAAAGCCAGTTATTCCTACAATCATTACAAATGGCCTATCCATCGATAGGGCGCTAACAGATATGGATAAAAACAACCCACATAAAAAAGCAAACAGAAGCATGTCGTCCAAATTTGTTATTGATTTAATAAAGCCTTGCTTAGTCATCACTCATAATCCTCAACTCTGATAATGTCTTTTTCATCAATCTCAATCACTTCGCCGTCAGTCCACTCTCTACAACCTTCATTCGGGTACTTGTCGGCGTGCTTTGGATGCTCACAGCCATTGTTAAGTAGTACACAGCTTGTGCAGCGGCCTATTTGCATTTGATATTGCTCACGTTTTCACATCTAACCCAAGTCAGATCACCGTCACCGTAAAAATCAAAAGCGATTAGCCTCTCGCGAAAATGAACAGATACGATGCTGTATTCGTGTTCTTGATAAGTCGCTAACATTCCAGCTGTCCACTCAACTTCTACAAATTCATCTTGAGTCATCCCATTTCTCCGTTATTAAGTCTGCTATCTCTCAACATAGTCAGGCGATTGCAAAACTCTGATTCAGTAAGAACAGTTTCTTTCCGGTTTGAATTTCCAATACTGTGTGTAAATCTTGCTGTTCCAGCAGCTTCTAAGCATTTTCTGAAGTCTTCGTTTTGCTCAAACATCGCTAGATAAACTCTGTCCAACAAATCCTGGTACTGTTTTGATGAGCGTTTATACTCAACACCTTTCCACCACAAGCGCTGCATAGACTTCCATCGCTTATTGCGTGATCTGCCTTTTCTCTTTGCTTCCTTTCCAATCAACCCGCAAGTTATTTCCTGTGCATTTTGGTTCTCAAACTTAAGGGATTGAAGGAACCCCTCCATAGAGCTTATATTCACACCATCAAACACAAATTCTCTTCTAGTGAAGTTTGATAATTTGTTTGCTGGGTATTTGTTGTCGCTTCCTATATCCATATCCATTCCCCATTAAGTCTGCTATTTGCATTTGAGTGATGACTCTGCTTATCGACGCCAATCAGAGACTCCAAGCCTTACAAGCCACCACTCAAACACATGGCAGTTTTACTTACCTGCCCTTCGCATTAATGAACAACCTCAGCCCTCTACAATTACTAATCATTTTTTGACTATTTAAATAAATTAAAAAAATTTACTGAGGCTGCTCATTGATGCCTGCTATCTTTTCTCGAAAAAATCACATTTATTGCAGCTGTATAATCCTGGCCATTTATCTCCGGCTGCTTCCATTTCGTGATCACCTTCATTGCAAAAAACTTCATAGTTAAAACTAATGCTTGTTTGAAACTTAAAAGTCTTGCCGCAATCGCACTGCTGTTCATGGTCGATGTTCTCTTCATAACCTTGGCCATCATCATGGATAATTTCTTGCTCTGTTCCGCAATATGGGCAAATAACGTCAGACATCATCAAATCCTCTTATTAAGTTTCACCTTGTGGCACCTTTTAGCCCCTTTCGGGGCTTGGTTGTTATCCGTTTGCTGCTTCACCGTGTATTCGGTGCCATTCATTGTGATGCTTGTTACAAAGCCATCTAACGTCTAATGGTTTTGCATAATCATCGTGGTGTGCGTGTACTTCTTTTTCTCCACATTCTTCACACGGTTGTTTTTCTAGTATTCCGTCACGAAGAGCATTTGCTACTTGATTGTGTGCTTGTCGCTTAGTTGGGTTTCTTTGAATGTATGAAACCTTTGCTTTATTTGACGCCCTCCTTCCAACTTCAGTCCTTGCGTATTCACGTCTCGCCATGATTCTGTTCGGCTTATTAGCTCTAGCTTTGTCATATTCTCTCTGGCATGATTTGCACCGCGCTGCTAATCCATCAACTGATGCAGCTCTCTTGTGAAAATCATCATCTTGTTTAGTGGTGTCGCATACATTGCAGTGCTTCATGGTTATCTCCTAGAAGGGTATGTCCCGATCATCGTAATAGTCATCACCACCTCCATAATCCGGCCCCGCATTGCTCGCTGCTGGTTGTGGTTGGCTTGTCGCTGATTGACCTGCTGCTTGCGACTGACCTGAATCACCACGACCGTCCAACATCGTCATTTCATTACCCACTATTTCGGTGGTGTATTGGTCTTGGCCTTGTTGGTTTTGCCATTTACGGGTTTGGATTCTGCCTTCGATATAGACTTGTGAGCCTTTACGCAGGTATTGCTGGGCAATTTCGCCGAGTTTGTTGCGTAAAACTACGCGGTGCCATTCTGTGCGTTCTTGGCGCTCTCCGGTTTGGCGGTCTTTCCAGCTCTCGCTTGTGGCGATGCGCAGGTTGCAGATTGAGCCGCCGTTAGGGAATGCTCGGCTTTCTGGATCTGCACCTAAGCGACCTACAAGAATGACTTTGTTGACGCTCATGCCGCCACCTTCAACTGTTTCAGGCGTGACTCATGGCTACCAGTGTCTTTACCGTTTGCCTTTCTCCACTTAA
>NZ_DIAC01000010.1:32009-39040 GCF_002414625.1 Methylophaga sp. UBA5088
CACTTAATTTGCAGCTCTAACAACTTTATTTCGCCTTTGATGGTTGTTGTGTAGTAACTTCCACTATCATCCTCAGCAACACGTTCAAGCAGTCCTTCATTCTTGAATCTATAAACCATTCTTGATAAATAGGTGTTTGCATCTTCAGCTATATCAACGTGCAACCCTTCATCGCGTGATGCAAAGTAAAGTACTTTCTCTTCTGTGTATCTCATTACATGCTCCTAATCTTTTGTTCCAAGTCGTTAAGTTCGTTGTTGAAATCATCCACGGCTTTTGCTATTTCTTTTATTCTCGCTTCATCCCGATAAACTCTGACTTGCACTAAAGGCAAGTTAGGGCAGTAAGAAACGAAGTCGCACCATTCACGTTCTGCAATCCATAACTGTGTTTGTATTTGTGGCTCGTGTTCTTTTGGTACTTCCTGGCTAAACAAGACGGGCAAATGAATCGCTGGCATTTTTGATTTAATCTCCATGCAGCCATCATCATTAATCAGCGAGTCAGGGCTTGCTCCGGCCGTTTTTTCATCGTTGGTAATGAATCCAACCTCTTGAGGCTCACAGTCATTTATGAACGCATACAAGGCTCTAGCCTCTGGCTCAAGAATGTGTCCTCGCTCTGTATAGCGGTTGCCTTGAAACTCGTTTATCTGGTCAATAGCGACGCGCTCAGCGAGCAGCTTCATCATGTAGGCATAACGCGTTTTACTTGGTGCGCTGCCTCTGCCTTTTGAAAGCACGTCAGAGATAGCTGATGCCGTCACGATTCCACGTCTAGCATCTAGCCATTCTTGGCTGTTTTGCTCTACGTTATGGATAATCATGCTGCATCAGCCTTGTGTGCTTTTGCTTTGAGCATGGAAACAGCTTGATCGTATTTATCAGCTGGTAAACCTTCGATAGCGCCTATGGCGAAGAACTCGCAGAATTTACCCATATTTGCATTTGTTTCTGCTGCGAGCTTATTGATTGCTTCGACCTGTTCTTTTGTAATTAGTGAACGATCATTGCTTTCTGCACCAGTACCGGTTGATGCATTTACAGGCATGTCCTGTGCTTCTTCTGCTGTTATTAAACCGAGCAGGGCATCAGCGAACTGGTTACGCAGGGCAAAGCCTCTTGCACGCATAGCCAGCATGCGTTTAGGGTATTGTTTCCACGTGTTCTTACCCCATAATCCAGCCGTTTGAGCATCAGCTTGGCTAAAGTGCTGTGTATGCTTTGTTCCACCTTTACGCCATACAACACATTTAGCTGTCATGCTGGCCTCATCGAATGTTTCTTCAATACCACCGAAAGAAGGGTGGTTTTGGACAAGGGCCAGCATCGCGTCACCCCAGATGGCAGGGCGTCCATTAATAACAGCAATATTCTGAATTGCTTGCATAGGGTTTAAGCCAATCTCATTACCCATCATCATGGCAATCAATGTGTCTTCTGGCTTACCCTTAAATTGAGCTGGTGCAAGCTGTGAATTAGCAATCATTGTTGCCAACTGCATGGCCTGACCCATATCTCTAGGTGCAACGTTGAACCCGTTATTTTGAGTTGTCGTTAACTGATTCATCTTCATCATCCTTTTTATCTTGAGCCCCAAAAATCTCAGCAAATGCCAAAGCACTTTTAGAATTTTCACCGCCTAGTTGTTCGTTAAAATCGTCGTATTGTTTTTGATCCATAATTGCTGCACCGATTAAGAGAGTGAAGGCAAAAGCTAACCCGATATTGGTGTCAATTAATGACTGCAGGCTTTCTAGGGTTGAGGTGTTCATTGCTTGCCTCTGGCTTTTGCAATGGCTTTTTCGGCTTGCTCAACAGAGGAATCACCTACTTCGCAATAGTCACCACCTTGCATTTCACTTAAGCATCTTTCCAAAGACTCAATCAGTTCTTTCTCTAGCTCGGTTAATTGTTTTGGTTTTTCTAGTTCAGAGAGTAGGGTGTAAGCAGTATCTATTGCTTGCTTAGCAAGCTGGCTATCACTCACCCCTGAATAACCCAGGCTTTCTGCGCCAGGCCATGCAGATAAAAGAGCCGCCATATTTCTTGCTGCAAGCTCTTCGCGCTTTGTTAAGCCTGTATGTGGCTGCATCCCACTATTTTGACCACCCTCAAAAGGCATTGCTGGCATATCACCGTTATTCATAACCCCACCTCAATCACATAAAGCTCAGCAGCACTCATGACGCTTGCCTTTTAAGCATTTCAGGCAAGTCATCACCTATAAAAATGTTGACGCCTTTAACTGTCTTAAGCGTGTTTTCTTCAACGTCATAACCAAGCTCTGCAAGGTCTATAATCATGTCGAGAGCGTCATTCGCTACCTTGTCAGCACACTCTGCAATTCGAACTCTAAGTGCGGTGATATCGCTACTTCCAAGGCCAATCATTTGTATTTGGGTGTCCATTGAATTGGGGTCTTTATCCCAGAGCATTTCACTGATGTTTTTAATATCGAAGTGAGTCTTAGAGCGTGTGCCGTCATCGATAATGATTTGAGAGCCACGCAGAAGGTGATACGCAATCTCCTTGGCTGACTCTTCTCTACGCTCACGTTCAGCCCACTCATGTGGAAATGCTGTGCTTATGTAAATAGCCATGATTAACCCCCAAACAATGCGTAAAGAAACAGAATGGCAACGAAGTTAATAATGAAGATGCTGTAACCGCGCTCTAACCACTTATTAACCTTGCTTTTCACTTCGATAGTGCAACTGCCAACTTTGTGTAAGTTCATATCTCTATTCCCCGTTAATTTCAGCCCTAACCGGCATCACCTATCTGGTTTAAGCCTGTTGTCCGAAACCGTTGAGTCTCACGTTAAGCAGGGTGCATCGGCTCACACTCGTCATTGCCTGCGTTTCGGTAGCTGTTGGGAGTAGTCTATAACCAAAGTTATAATAAGTCAATAACCAAAGTTATATTAATTTTCAAAAGGCAATAAAAAACCCCGACAAAGCGGGGTTAATTGTTGCTTAATATAGTAATTATTATCTAATAGTAATGCCTGTGAATTGTTCCATTGAAATGTAATTGATACAAATAATTGCAGTCTGCATTTACGACCGAATATTTCGCTGCATTAAAACCAAGATTGTATAGGTTTATAACGTGCTTTCTGTTTATTTTCTCGTAAGACTTGATAGCCTCATTGACAGTTAAGATATTTTCACCTCTAAAGCTTCGTTTATAGTCTTCACACCCGATTGTGAATGGCCCTTCGGGATCTGTTTCCTTTCTCTTTTTCTCATCTGCAAAACGCTTTTCAGCTTTAACTCGGTTTTCACGAATCTGATTATCAATATAATCTTTTACCTCAGATACATCCACAGAGCAGTTCGCTCTATTTACCACAACGTGAACGCCATCGGTTTGTATTGAAACTTCTTTTCTAAGAGAAGGTGTAAACGTAATCGCCTTGCGTGAAGGCGCAATAATAGACTTAAGAAGAGAGTCCTTTTCCGGTGGCGGCTGTGGGCACTGAACCATGTCTCGAACAGCGTAATAGAGATCAGACTGATTGATAAAAACCGAGTCTTCACGCCATGAAGCTGTCGCTGGGTAAACCAATAGCTCTGTGCGATGCATTGCTTTGTAAGCTGCTGTAGCATCACTCACACTCATTCCTTGGCTCATGAAATAATTTATTGAATCTTTGCTTTCATGGCGTGATACGCAAGAGGCGATTAATGAAATAGATAATATTACTAATATAGAACGCATCACCTTACCTTATTATCATTGCTGTTTATTTACAAATCCTTACCTTCCCAGACCTTCAATACGCGACCAAAAATCTCGAAGTCCATATCGCTGCGAATATACCATGGCGGGAAATCCTCATTTTTTGATAAAACTCTGACGCCTTCACCAGGCACCTTCTGAAGTAGCTTTATAAATCCCTCTTCACCAACTCTAAAAAAGTACACTGCATCATAATCGAGAGACTTTATACCAACATCAACAATCAATGGATCGCCAGAATTAAACATGCCTTTCATTGATGGGCCTAGGCCAGTGACTATCCTAAGATTTCCTATCCCCGTATTTGATGGGAGATTAGATGCCCATAGTTTTGATACGCGCCAGTCGATAACTTCTCCGACTTCATCAAGTAAAGCTGCACCTTTACCCATGGCTCCCCTCACATCCGTATATTGATGGATAGTTATGTAATCACCAACCCCTGTGGTGTTCACGGTTCTAGTGGCTTGTTTCATTCCATAGCGGAGCCAATCAGGATCACATTCAAGAACTCTCGCAAGATGAGGAAGAAACCATGGGTTTTTAGTCCTTCCTGTCATTACTTTGCTAAGTGCAGGTTGGCTTACCGGGTCAAATCCGTTTTCTTTTAAGTACCTTTCCAATGCCTTGAAAACGGACTGCTTTATCAGCCCTAAATCAGACATCCTCTGTGCTATACGCTCTTTCATGGTTTCCATCTTGCTGAGCATATAACTGTAGTTATTGATTGTAAAATAACAAAAGTTATTGACTCGATATAACCAAAGTTATAAACTCGACTCATGAATAAAAATGAACGACCAATTGATCTAGCGATTCGACTGGCTGGAACGCAAACAGCACTCGCTGATATGTCTGGAGTGACACAGGCCTGTATCAGCAAATTATTCAGCGGCAAGTCAAAGCGCATGGATCCAGATACAGCAATAAAAATATCTGCTGCGCTGAACATACCTAAACACGTTCTGCGTCCGGACATTTTTGACGCGCCATCAGCATAACCCGCACCCACTACTCGTGGGTGTTTTTGTTTGCTGCTCAAATTTATAGGGCTCAGTTCTTTCATGGTTACAGGTTAACGGAAAGGGCGGGGCCAGAAAATTACCCAAATGGGGGATATATGAGACTACACGTCGAATTTATACAGAATATGTTCTCTCCCAGAGTTCAAGAAGCGGTCAAACGCCTTGCCTCTGGCGATAGTTACAAAGAAGCAGCCAGAGAGCTTGATGTAGATACCGAAACGGTCAAGTCATACGCCTCAGTTTTCCGTAAAGAGTTAAACGCCAGAAACACGCTTGAGGGTATTTCTATCCTTGTGGCTCGTGGCGTTATCAAGCTGAGCGAAATCGACAAAAAAACACTTATCACGTGTGGGTTGATCATCCTGTCAGGTTCTCATTCAGATTACCTGATGGCTAAAACAGTACGAGCGTCAAAGACGACACGAATGGAGAGAAGAAATAATGAGATCGCACAGCCTGAAAATGGCGGGGAAATGGTTCATCAATGGCATCAAAGGCTTGTTCTTTGCGGTGTGGTGTCTAATCGACTTTCTTCTGCGTCCGTTCGGGAAAGAAAAGAAGTAGAGGCTGTTTAGTTAGTGAAACATTCAATCCACATTAACCAGCGTCAAGCATTGCAGTTAGGTATTAAAAACCTAACGCAAGGCCATATTTTCGACATGCTTACAGGTGCATCGACTTGGGCAGCACCTGAAGTTGTTGATGGTGAGGTTTATTACTGGGTTTCACGACAGCGTATTAGTGAGCAATTACCACTTGCTGATCTAAAGCCAGACACAATTTATCGCAACCTTAAAAAGCTATCTGAATTAGGACTTATTGACTATATAAAAGTGGGTAAAAAGGATTGTGTTCGACTTACCCAAAAAGGCAAAACCTACTATGTCGGATCTAGATCCGGATTAGAAGAAAACACTATGTCGGATTTAGATCCGAATAATGACGAAAACTCGGATCTAAATCCGAGAAAACTCGGATCTAAATCCGAAAAACACTCGGATCTAAATCCGACATATAAGTCTATAAATAACATAAGTCCTATAAGTGATAAGGCTAAAAACAAGTCGAGCGACTCAGAAGTCGCAGCTCGACGCGTTGCCAATCACCTACACAAAAAACTCACAGAAGAAATTCCAGAAGCCAGCACGGTAAAACCTGAAAGTTGGATAACTGAAATTGAGAGAGCTATTCGCCTTGATGGGCGAACAGAAGAGCAGCTCATCAACATCATCGACTGGATTTACTCTGCTGGCACGTTTTGGATCCCAAATATCCAGTCCGGCAAAAAGCTGCGAGAGAAGTACGTGACGATGGTTGCTCAAAGCCGCAGGCCAAGCCAAGACAGAAAGCCAGCTAACGACTTCAACAACACTGATTACTCAGAAGGCACAGAAGGATTTATCACCCATGGTTGATACAACACAGCGAGAAGTTACCTGTGAAAAGCACAGAATCGCATACACGGCTAACGTGATGATGTTTGGCGGTAGGGAAATAGTTACTGACTGCCCCAAGTGTCAGAACGAATACGAAGAAAGGCAGCGAGAAAAAGAGCGGTTAGCCCGCCAAGAGCATAACCAGAAAATGATTGCTCACGAGTTCAAGCGTTCAGGTATTCCACCACGCTACACCACAAGAAGTTTTGATAATTTCAGAGCTGCAAATGATGAGCAGAAAAAAGCGTGGCGTATGGCGAAAGGTTACGCAGATACCATCACCGACAAAATGCAAAGCGGGGCAGGCCTGATTCTCGCTGGCAAGCCTGGCACTGGCAAAACTCATCTTGCTTGTGCTGTTGCTAATCAGTTTGTCACCACTGGCGGAAATGTTCTATTCATCACCGTGTCAGCAATGCTCAGACGTATTCGCGAGACATACAGAAAAGACAGCGACAAAACTGAGCAGCAAGCAATCGACGAATTGCGAAACATTGACCTGTTAATCATCGATGAGATTGGTGTCCAGAAAGGCAGCGAAAGCGAAGAACATCTGCTTTTTGAGGTGATTAACGAGCGGTACAACTACTTCAAGCCAACAATCCTGATCTCAAATCTAAACGCAAAAGATATCAAGCAATTCATCGGTGAGCGTGCCTTAGACCGTATGCGTGAGGGTGGAGGTAAGTTCATAGCCTTTGAGTGGGAATCATACCGTAGCAACGTTGCAGCAGATGAAAACCTACCTGATGCATCGAAAGCGATTTACACCGTTGATAACAAACAGCAGTACATATAGCGAGGGCTTAACCATGACAACTAAC
>NZ_DIAC01000010.1:39168-40187 GCF_002414625.1 Methylophaga sp. UBA5088
TGCTTAACCATGACAACTAACCAAGACAAAACCATCTACGTTACAGGAGATAATCAGGAGTTTGTGCCGGAAATCGGCAAAGAATGTTTTGTTGTTTGGTTTGATAGGAGAAACGAAAAAATCACTCCGTCTTATGTTGGTAAACAATCGATGGTTTTCACAGATGAGCAAGGTGATGAACGGTGTGTGTACCTATCAAACATTATTGAGTTTCAACCCCTAAAAACCGAAGCCGAGATTAGGCGGGAAAAGGCAATCGAATCTTTAACTGCTGACATTTGCAATATGTCAGATATGTATTTAGTTCCTCCTGGCTTGTTGGCTGAGCGTTTAGCGAAAGAAGGCTACATCAAGCCGAGAGAGATAACTACAGAAGCAACCAATAATGCAGCTGAGTCTTTTGTGAAAGAAAAGGTTGGCGATGTTATGGATTTAATGTCCTTATTAAGTTTTGCAGAAGGCGCACGCTGGGCAGAAAAACACATCAAAGGAGAAGCCTAATGCACACTCCTTTAGCCAAAACAAACGATCCAATTTCAAGTCACGCAGCAGGATATAAGTTTGCTAACTCAGAAGTGCTTAAAAATCACGAGGCCATAATTCTTGATTTGCTTCGTAGATTCCCAAACAGAACAAGCAAACAGTTAGCCGCTATCGAAAAAGAAGAAAGCGGCGAATATGCACTTGACCGTTACCAGATAGCCAGACGCTTGTCTGGCATGGAAGAAAAAGGGCTTATCAAGGGCACAGATAAAAGCGTTAAGGGTGAACGTCAGTGGTGGGCGGTGAAAATTGTTTAATCCAGACTTCTACCCTACACCAGCCCATTTAGCCACACGAATGGCGGCAATGATTACACCTGAGTTCAGCAAGAGAATCCTTGAACCATCAGCGGGTAAGGGTGATTTAGCTAAAGCAGTAATATCTCGTTTCAGTCGTTACGGTAAAGGCAAGATTGACTGTATCGAGAAAGAACCTGAATTGCGGTCCCTGTTAGTTGGTGAAGGCTTTCGTGTTGT
>NZ_DIAC01000010.1:40298-41829 GCF_002414625.1 Methylophaga sp. UBA5088
CGAAGGCTTTCGTGTTGTTGATACTGACTTCTTAGCCTACGCCAGCACCAAGCAGTACGACACTATCATCATGAACCCACCGTTTAGCAATGGTGATAAGCATGTACTAAAAGCGTGGGAAATTATTTACAGCGGTGACGTGATAGCACTGCTTAATGCTGAAACATTAAAAAACCCTCATACAGAATCAAGAAAGTTACTTGTTAGCCTGGTTGAGCAGCATGGTGAGGTTGAGTACCTACAGGGCCAGTTCGTCGACGCAGAGCGTAAAACGGGTGTTGAGGTTGCTTTAATAAAGCTGAGTAAGCGTAACAGCGTAAACAGTGATTATTTCCAAGGTATGAAGCAGGCAGAAAAAGAAGATGAGCCGGCAGAATACGGTAACCAGTTAGCGCTACCTGAAAGCCGTATTGAAAACATGGTCCTGGCATATACCAGTGCAGTCGACGCAAAAAGACGAGCAGTTATCTCAGCAGCAGAATCAGCTTATTACGCAAGCCTAATCAACGGTAATGGTGAAGATGAAACCGAGATGGTCAAAGAGTCACTTAATGACTTTGTGGACCAACTTCGTGAATCGGCATGGCGAACAGTCACCAGTCTTGCCGACTTCCATAAGTACATGACGGAAAAAGTCAGAGAGCAGTTTGAGGCTCAAATTTCTATTGTAAGCAATCTTGAGTTCACTACTGAAAACATCAAGACGTTCCTTAAAAACCTAGTCAAAGACTACGACTCAATCATTGAAGAATGCATTGAGGAAGCCTTCGACTTAATGACTCGTTACCACAAAGAAAACAGGGTCCATATCGAAGGTTGGAAAAGCAACGATTATTTCTTCGTCAACAAGCGTGTCGTGCTCCCAAATATGTGTGACATACATTTCATGATCACAAAGAAAATACGCTGGGAAAAAGAGCGTGTACTTGATGATATCGACAAAGCACTAGCTCACATTGCAGGGCTTCAAGACCAAGTCGACGCCGTTGATGAGCATGGCAGGAAATATAAAAAGCCCGGTTACAAAAAAGTATCAGCTGCACTCAATGATGAGGCGGTCGACTTTGGTGAAAGAGTAGAGAGTGAATTCTTTTATGCTCGAGTGTTCAAAAAAGGCACGGTCCATCTTTACTTCAAAGATATGAAATTGCTTGAGCAATTCAATCTGATTGTCGGGCGTAAACGTGCATGGCTTCCAAAACAAGATGAGCGAGTGCCTGAAGCTTTTTGGGTGATGAATGGGAGGGCAGCATGAACCCCCAAACCTTCCACATATCAACACCAGTAACCAGAGCTAATTGCATAGCGTTTATTTCTCAGATTGATGATCCAAACGCAATCGTGGTCATAAAAAATAAAAAAGAGACTCGCAGTGCTGCTCAACTTCGTCTCAAGTGGGTGTGGATGGGTGTATTACAAAAAGAACGTGCAGGCTTTGAAGGTAGAAGCCGTGAAGGCTGGAATCGTTATTTTAAAGGCAAATACATTCGTCCGATTTTGCTTGAACAGGATGAACAGTATCACGAGTTCT
>NZ_DIAC01000010.1:41943-43003 GCF_002414625.1 Methylophaga sp. UBA5088
ATGAACAGTATCACGAGTTCTTCACCAACGCAGACAGAATGCTTGAACAAGCACCGGATGACGAAACAAGAAAATGGGCTATCAACACATTCCTTGATGCCATCAAAACAGAATGGTTAAACGTCAGAAATATGCATGAGTTCATGACGCTTATTGACCGTTATTGCACACATCAATTTCAAATAAGTTTACCAGTCCCGGGTGACTTGGGCTGGGCTTATGAGCGGGAGAATAAATCATGAGTAAATACATAAGTGTAAAGGTAGATGAAAAGATTCATATCGCCAAAAATTCAATGTCGAACGATAGATTCACTGCTGTTACATGGGTTGACTCTGATGAGGAAGCAAAACTGTTTTTAAGAAGGCTGAATAAAGACATCGAAAAAAACAGGACTGAATGCTTATCTAATATGCAGCAGAGCATGCTCAAGCTAAACGCAATGACTTTAAGAGGTATGGAGGGAAGTAGATTATGTGGCCCGTATCTTGGTGGGCTGGGGTTTGCTTCATCATGAACCAATACAAAGCACTAATCATAGGCCAGTTATTCATGTTTGCTGTTTTTTGGTTGATTGTTTGGGGGTTGGCATGAGCGATATCGTGCAGAAGATAGCCTTTACTTCCCTTTTTGTATTTTTCATTACATTCATTTTGACTGCATACGGCAATCACCTTGGCGTTAATACTGAAGCGATTGGAAATGTTGCTCTATGGTCATTCGTGATTATGGTTTTTTCGGTGATTGTGAGGATTTGGTTGTGAGCAAACTAACCAACAAATCAAAAGGCACTACATGCATACGCTGTGGCAGCTCTGATGCTTACAAGAAATTTCTGAAAAGGCGTGAAGAGTCAGTGGTTGTTGATCCTGATACTGGGTGCCATCTATGGATTGGAGCAAGGGATGGCGGTGGCTACGGTTATGTGACTGTATATCTTGGTGATGGAACAAAGAAAAATTATAAAACGCATCGCATTGTTTATCAGTTTGAAGCTGGCGATTCAGTTGATGGCTACATTGTAATGCATAAATGTGATAACCCGTCTTGCTGCAATGTA
>NZ_DIAC01000010.1:43108-49701 GCF_002414625.1 Methylophaga sp. UBA5088
CTAATGCTTGGCACTCTATCTGACAACACAAGGGATATGGTTAAAAAGAAAAGACACCCAAAACATATGAGGGCATGCAGTGGAAATAAAAATAGAAGGTTAAGTGACGCCCAAGTTAAAGAGATTTTGGCTTCAAAATTAAGCAGTAGAAAAATAGCTCCGAAATTCGGGATTTCATATATGACCATACTCCAAATTAGAAAAAATAACGGATATAGAAATGAGCACAATGCGTAAGTCAGCCAGAGGCCAAGAGTGCCAGGTTCGTCTAATCGGCATCTGCAATTTCAATCCTGAAACAACAGTATTAGCCCATCTTGGCGGTGGCGGTATAGGTATGAAGAAAAACGATATCCACGGCGCTTTCTGCTGCTCTGCTTGTCATGACGCTTTAGACGGTAGAACAAAGTATCTCATCGACAAAGAAACGCTTGAGCTAGCACATAGACAGGGTGTCGAGAGGACACAGGATATATGGCTAAAGATGGGGTTAATAAAAATTGGTTAGCCGTGACCTATGGCCCAGACAGTACGCTGCAAAAATACTTGAAGGCAAAACCAAAGAAGAACGCCAAAAGCTACTAGATGAAGTACCAGAGCATTTACAGAATTGGGTTAAGAAAATAGTTGTTAATGAGTTTGAGAGAAGGAAAAAGCATGGCTGATGAGGCAGATATCGGTAACGAAGTAGCAGAACGCAACCTTAATATGGCATTGCAAGCAGCTAAAACAGTTAAACGAGAGCAATCAGAAGAATGTGTTGAATGTGGTGACGTTATTTCAGCAGCAAGACAGCAGGCCACCGGAGGGACTGATATTTGTGCGCCTTGTCTATATGTTCAAGAGCAAAACGCTAAACGTTATCGGGGGAATGGCTGGTGAGCGAAGACCTACATCAAGAAGCGCTGTTTAAGTGGGCTGCAATATCAAACATCCCAGAGCTTGAGCTAATGCATCACATACCTAATGGTGGGCATAGAAACAAAAGAACAGCAGCCAGGTTAAAAGCTCAAGGCGTCAAGTCTGGTGTGCCAGATGTATTCCTTCCTGTAGCCCGTGGCGGCTTTCATGGCCTATATATCGAGATGAAGAAACCAAAAGACGCCAAATCAAGTGCAGGTAAAGCCACAGCAAATCAGCTCAGGTGGCAAACAAAGCTAAATGACAACGGTTATATGGCTGTTATCTGTGTCGGATGGGAAGCAGCAAAGGACACCATTATTGCTTATTTGAATTGTGAGGAGGTGAGTCATGGCTGAGTGGATGATCTTAGATGATGACTCAATCGAGGAGTGGGACTTCATAAAAGATATCAGAAAGCAGAACCAGTACGGGTATGAGGCATTTGTGTTCTACATTGACGGCGAAATAATTGTACTTAGGTCAACAAGCCCAAGAATACACAAAATTGAAACTGAGTGCCTAATCGATACATTCAGCAGATATGACAGCGAGGAGAGGATTCTAAATGTCGTTGAAAAGCACATACGAGAATACGAGGAAAGAAAAGCGGCGCAGAGCAGACGGCTTAATGAAACGCTGGGCATATTTCACGCTGGAAGGGGCTGATGATTTAGGTTACCCGCACCAATCACCAGAGCAAGAACGCGTGTTAGGTATAGACTGTATGCGTGTTGTTAACGAGAAGAAGACACCAGAAGATATATTGACCCAAGGTGTTATTGAGTCACTTGATAAGCAGCGTCAGAAATTAGCCCGCTTGTGCTGGCGTAAACAGTGCAGTTATTCAGAAATAGCGATAAGGCTACAACTAAAAGATAAACTAGGTCGGGTGTCAAAATATCGAGCCAGAGCACAAGTAAAAGCCATACTGGATATGGTCGCTGATAAGGTGCTAATGTGACGCAATATAACCGCCGCTTTTCATGCTGACATTTGTCACGATGGTGGTATAGTTCATGTAAGGTGAGCGAAAGCTCAGCACAGCAGGATAGGAAAGTTACGAAACAGAGAGCCTATCCCTCTATGAAGTTTCAGCAATCAAGCCCCAATCGTTAATTCGGTCGGGGCTTTTTTATTGCCCGATTTCCCGTCACACCTCTCTGCGCGACACCCTTAATCAGTCGGCAATGTGAACACTGACGGGAGCTATACAGGAAGAGTAATGCGGATAGAGATTGCCCAGCATTCAGCAGAGGTTATTGCCGTTGCTGGACAAAAAACGAATAACGCAGCAAGTGGGGCCCTAGTCTTGTTAGGTCTATTCACTCCGGAGCAGTGGGGCGTTATCGCTATTGTTGCGGGTATATTCTTCGCTTTTGCTGGTTACATCACTAACGCATTAATCAACTGGTATTTCAAAGCAAAGCATTTCCGTCTAGAAGAAAGGCGGGTTAAAGCACAAATCAAACTCGATGAGGCAAATATTCAGCCTTTTTCATCAGACGATAACAACGAAACACCAACCAGCCTATAAGGTCAGTGACCAAGCTCAGTGAGGGGCTACACCAAGATGTACAGTGTAAGCGAGATAAACACAAAGATTATCAGCGCCATCAAAATCGTTTTAGATAGTGACCGGCCCGCAAAACTAAAAACATTAACGTATAGCCAGCAAAAAACCGCAATCGACATATTGATGCTGGATCAAGTGTTTAAAAATACTGTTGAGACAGAGGCGAAACAGGAAGGTTTAACCATCGTCGAATATGTCGCTGTGTTGGTTGCTACGGCAATTATTATGGAAACAGGTGGAAAGCTAAAGGGAAGTATAGGCGAGCAAGCTATCGAATCATTACTTAATGATAGAGGCGTTTCTTTTGTAAGAGAGAAGACGTTTTCTGGAATGAGGGATGATGGCCCGCTAAGAATTGATTTCTTTATCCCAGAAATGAATATAGCTATTGAGTATCAAGGTGCTCAGCACTTTGAACCGGTTGATTATTTTGGCGGCATAGAGGCTTTAATAAAAACTAGAAGAAGAGACTCAATAAAGCGCCAATACTGCCACGATAACGGCATCCGAATTGAATATATTAATCACGATCAAGATATAGAGAAAACTCTAGAAGCTATATTGCAATCATTGGTGGCCTAAATGGCTATCTCGCAAGAAAGCTGGGATATGGCTCAGGCTATGTTTGAAGGTGGGGCCAGCTTACAAGAGATCTCATTCAAGACTGATATTGATAGAAGCACAATATCCAAGAAGGCAAAAAAACTTGGATGGGAGAAGGGAGTCAATCAACAGCTAATCGCCGATGAAGTAAGGGTTGCGACTGAAAAATCAACACTAAATCAACAGCAGGTTGAATACCATGATTTCCAGGTAAGCAGTCAACTTGCATTGATTAAAGATATTGAAAGGTTTTCTAGTAACGCAATGCGGAAAGCGGGGGAGCTTCTTCAGGTTTCCGAAAGCGGATCCGATTTTAAAGCGCTGGTTGAGGGTGTCGATCGAATAAGCGTTACAAACAAGATTAACGACCGACATGCTAAGCCAACACAGGTACAGCAAAACACCCAGATTAATAATGAGCAGCCAAGAACTTTAGACGATTACTACAGGCAAGAATAAACGCTATGTTGATGAACCCAGCTCTAAGAGATTTCTGGGCGACTAAATCAAGATACAAAGCATTAAGGGGTGGCAGGGATTCAAGTAAGTCACATGATGCAGCAGGCAACGCAATAAGGATTGCTGATTACTGCAAAGTTAAATTTCTATGCGTCAGGCAGTTTCAGAACAGGATTGATGATTCTGTTTATACGGTACTGAAAGACAAAATTGCAGCGTTTGGATTGCAAGATAGATTTTACGTCACCAACAACAGAATAAAGAATCTGGTTACAGGTTCTGAGTTCATGTTCTATGGAATACAGCGAAACCTCACTGATATTAAGTCAGTCGAGGGTGCTGACATACTTTGGATTGAGGAAGCCGAAGGGCTTACTGAAGAGCAAATGAAAGTCCTCAGGCCAACTATCCGCAAGGAAGGGTCTGAAATATGGCTTGTTTGGAATCCTAGGTTTAAAACAGATTACATTCACAAGCGGTTTGTCGTTGACCCACCTAAAGACTGCGTTTCTCGATTAATAAATTACGATGAAAATCCTTTTTTATCTGAAACGAGCAGAAAAGAGATTGAGCAGTTAAAAGAAGACGACTACGAAGAATACCAGCACGTTTATTTGGGCGTGCCAAAAGACAGCAGCGAAAACTCAATTATCAAGCTTAAATGGATTGAGGCTGTAGTTGATGCGCATTTAAAGATTACACCATTAAGTGGTGAATGGCTTGGCGGTGTAACGGTAGGTTACGACGTTGCCGATGATGGCGATGATGCGAATGCCACCACCACAATGGATGGTTATGTTGCTGTTCATGTTGATGAGTGGAAAGCTGGTGAAGATGAGCTTGATAAGTCTGCTGGGCGCGTCGTAAACACTGCTAAACGATTAAACGCCTCACTGATAGGGTATGACTCCATCGGCGTTGGTGCTGGCACTGGTGCGCATTTCAATAACCTTAAATGGCGCAAGCACTTTAAATTTAATGCAGCAGCAAAAGTGGCTAAGCCAGAAAAGTATTACAGCACTGCTGGCAAGATTAAGAATAAAGATCACTTTGAGAACCTGAAAGCCCAGGCATGGCGAGCTGTATCAGACAGATTTAAAAACACTTATCTAGCCGTGACAAAGGGCAGAAAGTTTAGAGCAGATCAAATGATCAGCATATCAAGTGAGATAGATAAAAAACTCCTTGAAAAGTTAAAGGAAGAATTATCCGTTGTTGAGAAAACGTATAGCTCTTCAGGCAAAGAGATGGTGGAAAGCAAGAAGCAGTTAAGGGCAAGAGAAGTTGATTCTCCCAACATCGCTGATTCTTTCATTATCGCCAACAGTAGAAGCTTAGTGGCGCGTGCGAATATCGCCGACATGCTTTAAATGCGTTAACAGCGCGGAGACAAAATGACAAAGCAAAACCTACCAGCCAGTGACGGATTAGAAAACGTTATGACAGGCTTGGGGACAGCTTCGTCTAAAAACTACCATAGCAAGTTCACGCTTGATGCATTTAACGACTATATGCAGCTTGAAGCGGCTTATCAGTCGAACTGGTTAGCGCGTCAGATTGTTGATATTCCTGCTGATGACATGGTGCGTGAATGGCGTGCTATTAAATGTCAGGACGCAGAACAAATTCGCATTGAAGAAGATAGGCACGACTTACAGCAAACAGTAAACGAGGCGCTATCTTGGGGCCGTTTATACGGTGGTGCAGCTGTCTTAATGCTCACCAATCAGGACTTAGAGAAACCGCTAAACGTTAACCAGGTTAAAAAAGGCGATTTAGAACGTCTTATTGTGTTTGACCGTTATGAGCTAATGCCGCTTTCAATTAACAACTGGAACCCATTAGCTAAGAATTATCTGATGCCTGAATACTACACGGTATATCAGGGTAACCAGCGTATTCACTGGACACATTTTGCTAAATTCATGGGGGCAAAGCTTCCACGCCGTCAGCGTCAAGTCACAATGGGTTGGGGAGATTCAGAATTACGTAAGTGTATTTCTGATTTAAAGCAGACTGTTGCCTCATATGAAGGTATCTCTGAGTTAATGCAAGAAGCTAACCTTGATGTGATTACACGAGAGGGTTTGGCTGATGATTTAACGTCAGACCAAGAATCTGCAATCACTGATAGATACACCTTGTACAGCATGATGAAGTCGCTGTTTAAGCTTTCATTATTAGATGGTGAAGAAAAGCTGGAAAGATTGACGCTCAATCTGTCTGGCGTAGCTCCAGTTATGGAAACACAGATGAGCTGGATTTGCGGTGCTTCACGCATCCCAGAGACAAAGCTATTCGGTAAGTCACCATCAGGCCTTAATTCGTCAGGTGATAGCGAACTAAGAACCTATTACGACGATGTACGCTCATGGCAGGTTAGCCAGCTTGCTCCACCTGTAAATGTGCTTGATCAGGTTTTAGTCCGTTCTGCCCTTGGCAACATGCCTAAAGATTTCAACTGGGAATGGAATCGCCTTTATCAGCCAAACCGTAAAGAAGAAGCTGAAGCGTCAAAAACAGAAGCAGAAACCGACATTATACTGCTAGATGCTGGCGTCATTCAAAAATCACAGGTACAGCGCAGACTTCAATCAGCAGAAGCCTATCAGTTTAATGATGATCAAATTGAAGAGTTAGAGGGTTTGGAAGACGCTAACTTGTTTGACCGGGATGAGCCTGAAACTACGGCAGATGAATAATGCTGCGAGTAGGCACTCAATACAACGTTGAACTTCAACGGATTGTAAACCTGGTTAAAAAGTCGATTGATAAAGAATTGATACCAGCTATTAAGCAGGTTGAATATCAATATGTAGCCGATGAAGCATGGCCCGACAGAATAAGCAACATTCTCAATATTCTAAAGGCTATCTGGTCATCAAGAGAGTTTGACGAAAAATCAAAGCTGATAGCTGGTGAGTTTGTCAGCTCAACCGTAAAGTCAGTTGATAAAAAGAACAAGGCAAAGTTTGGCATTAACGCTTTTGGTAATTCAGAAAAGATGAGTAATTACTTAAGCGCAGCCACCACGCAAAATGCCAACTTAATCAAG